>NZ_JZWV01000807.1 GCF_000966975.1 Streptomyces katrae
TCGCCGGCGGGGCTGATCGCAGCCCCGCCGGCGATCGAGGCGAGAACGGGTGAAGGGCGGGGCGGGGAGACAGCCCCGCGCAGCGGGGGGCCGGTACCGCCGGGCCGGTGAAATCGGGCATGGCGGCGTCGGGGAAAAGGTTTCCTCAGGTGGGCCCGCTCCTACGCTCCGTCACGGATGCCGACCGGTTCGGTGTCGTCACCGTGGAAGGAACGGAAGCCCCCATGCGTCTTCGCACCACCGCCGCCGCCCTCGCCGGAGCCCTCGCGCTGGTCCTCCCCGCCGGAGCCCAGGCGTTCGCCGACGACGGCAAGGCCCTCAACTACGTGTACGTGGACCAGAGCCACGCCGAGAAGAACGCCCAGATCAAGGATACGGGTGCGGACAAATGCCACGCGCTGCCGTCCGCCGCGTCGGACGTCGTCGAAGCCGTGAACGAGACCGACTCGGTGGCCCTGATCTTCGCGGAGGAGGAGTGCGGCGGCGAGCCGGTCGCCACCCTCCAGCCGGGTGAGAAGGCCGGTGACTTCCACGCCGCCTCGGTGGTCTTCCAGCAGGCCCACAGGCAGGACCAGCAGCAGGCGGACCAGCAGCAGAAGCCGGAGCAGAAGCCCGAGCAGCAGGACGACTACGACTCGTTCGACGACTTCCGCTAGACGGGACGGACCTGACGGACCGACGGGGGCACCCGGGGCGGTACCCGGGTGCCCCCGTCCGGCACGTGCACGGACGCCGGGCGGCGGTCAGCGGACGGGGTGGCCCGCTTCGCGCAGGGTGGCCTTGACCTCGGAGATCCGCAGTTCGCCGAAGTGGAACACCGACGCCGCGAGCACCGCGTCGGCGCCCGCCGCGATGGCGGGCGGGAAGTGCTCCAGCTTTCCGGCGCCGCCCGAGGCGATCACCGGGACGGTGACGTGCTTGCGGACGGCGGCGATCATCTCGGTGTCGTAGCCGTCCTTGGTGCCGTCGGCGTCCATCGAGTTCAGCAGGATCTCCCCGGCGCCCAGCTCGGCCGCCCGGTGCGCCCACTCGACGGCGTCGATGCCGGTGCCCCGGCGGCCGCCGTGCGTGGTGACCTCGAAGGATCCGGACTCGGTGCGGCGGGCGTCGACCGACAGGACGAGCACCTGGCGGCCGAAGCGTTCCGCGATCTCCTGGATCAGCTCGGGCCGGGCGATGGCCGCCGTGTTCACGCCCACCTTGTCCGCGCCGGCCCGCAGCAGCTTGTCCACGTCCTCGGCGGTGCGGACGCCGCCGCCGACCGTGAGCGGGATGAAGACCTGCTCGGCGGTGCGCCGGACCACGTCGTAGGTGGTCTCGCGGTTGCCGGAGGAGGCGGTGATGTCGAGGAAGGTCAGCTCGTCGGCGCCTTCGGCGTCGTAGAGCTTGGCCATCTCCACCGGGTCGCCGGCGTCGCGCAGGTTCTGGAAGTTGACGCCCTTGACGACGCGGCCGTTGTCCACGTCCAGGCACGGGATCACCCGTACGGCGAGGCTCATCGCGTGACCTCCTTGAAGGCCTCGACCTCCACCTCGACGACCATGGTCGGGTCGACGAAGCCATTGACGATGATCATGGAGGCGGCGGGGCGGACGGCGTCGAAGAGGGACTTGTGGGCGCGGCCCACCTCGTCGACGTCACGGGCGTGGGTGAGGTACATCCGGGTGCGGACGACGTGCTCGGGACCGAGACCGGCCTCCGCGAGGGCCTTGAAGGCCACCCCGAACGCGGTCATGGTCTGGTCGTACGGGCCGTCCACCCCGGCCGCCGTACAGCCGGAGACCAGCACGAGGCCGTTGGGGAGGGCCACGGCGCGGGAGTAGCCGATGACGTCCTCGTAGGCGCCGCCGGAGGAGATGCGACGGATCCCGCTCATGCGCGGACCACCTCCAGGGCCTCTTCCAGGGTGAAGGCCTTGGCGTACAGGGCCTTGCCGACGATGGCGCCCTCGACGCCCAGCGGGACGAGCTCGGACAGGGCCCGCAGGTCGTCGAGCGAGGAGACGCCGCCGGAGGCGACGACGGGCCGGGCGGTGGCCGCGCAGACGTTCCGCAGCAGCTCCAGGTTGGGGCCGCTGAGGGTGCCGTCCTTGCCGATGTCGGTGACGACGTAACGGGCGCAGCCCTCGGAGTCCAGGCGGGCGAGGGTCTCGTAGAGGTCGCCGCCCTCGCTGGTCCAGCCGCGGCCCTTGAGGGTGGTGCCGCGCACGTCCAGGCCGATGGCGATCCTGTCGCCGTGCTCGGCGATGGCCTTGGCGGCCCACTCGGGGGTCTCCAGGGCGGCGGTGCCGAGGTTGACGCGGGTGCAGCCGGTGGCGAGGGCCGCGGCGAGCGTGGCGTCGTCGCGGATGCCGCCGGACAGCTCGACCTTGATGTCCATGGCCCGGGTGATCTCGGCGACCAGGGCGCGGTTGTCGCCGGTGCCGAAGGCGGCGTCCAGGTCGACCAGGTGCAGCCATTCGGCGCCGGAGGCCTGCCAGGCGAGGGCCGCCTCCAGCGGGGAGCCGTAGGAGGTCTCGCTGCCGGAGACCCCGTGCACGAGGCGTACGGCCTGGCCGTCGCGGACGTCGACCGCGGGGAGGAGTTCGAGCGTGGGTGCGGTCATCACAGGGTCTCGATCCAGTTGGTGAGGAGCTGGGCGCCGGCGTCGCCGGACTTCTCGGGGTGGAACTGGGTGGCCCACAGGGCCCCGTTCTCCACCGCCGCGACGAAGCGCTCGCCGTGCGTGGCCCAGGTGACCTTGGGGCCCTTGATCCTGGGGTTGGTGACCTCCAGGGTCCAGTCGTGGGCCGCGTAGGAGTGCACGAAGTAGAAGCGGGCGTCGGCGTCCAGGCCGGCGAAGGCCTGGCTGTCCTCGGGCGCCTCGACGGTGTTCCAGCCCATGTGGGGCACGACGGGGGCCTTCAGCGGGCCGACCGTGCCCGGCCACTCGTCCAGGCCCTCGGTCTCGACGCCGTGCTCGATGCCGCGCTCGAAGAGGATCTGCATGCCGACGCAGATGCCCATGACGGGGCGGCCGCCGGAGAGGCGGCGGCCGATGATCCAGTCGCCGCGGGCGTCCTTGAGGCCCTGCATGCAGGCGGAGAAGGCGCCCACGCCGGGCACCAGGAGGCCGTCGGCGTCCATGGCCTTGTCGTAGTCGCGGGTGATCTCGACGTCCGCGCCGACGCGCGCCAGGGCGCGCTCGGCGGAGCGGACGTTGCCGAAGCCGTAGTCGAAGACCACGACGTTCTTCGTTGCGGTCATGCCCAGAGTCCTTGGATTCGCAGGATCCCCGCGGCCAGGCACATGGCGGAGCCGAGGGCGAGCAGAACGATCACCGACTTGGGCATCTTCTGCTTCTGGAAGGAGTAGACGCCCCCGGCCAGGAACAGGCCGAGGACGATCAGGACGGTGTTGAGGCCGTTCACGTCTAGAGGGCGCCCTTCGTGGAGGGCAGGATGCCGGCCGCGCGCGGGTCGAACTCGGACGCGTAGCGCAGGGCGCGGGCCAGCGCCTTGAACTGGCACTCCACGATGTGGTGGGCGTTGCGGCCGTACGGGACGTGGACGTGCAGGGCGATCTGGGCCTGCGCGACGAAGGACTCCAGGATGTGCCGGGTCATCGTCGTGTCGTACTCGCCGATCATCGGCGCCATGTTCTCGGGCTCGGTGTGCACGAGGTAGGGGCGGCCGGAGAGGTCGACGGTGACCTGGGCGAGGGACTCGTCCAGCGGCACGGTGCAGTTGCCGAAGCGGTAGATGCCGACCTTGTCGCCGAGGGCCTGCTTGAAGGCGGCGCCCAGCGCGAGGGCGGTGTCCTCGATGGTGTGGTGGCTGTCGATGTGCAGGTCGCCGTCCGTCTTGACCGTGAGGTCGAAGAGGCCGTGGCGGCCGAGCTGGTCGAGCATGTGGTCGTAGAAGCCGACACCCGTCGAGACGTCGACCTTGCCGGTGCCGTCGAGGTCTATCTCGACGAGGACCGAGGTCTCCTTCGTGGTGCGCTCGACCCGTCCGATGCGGCTCATGCCTGCTGCTCCTTCTTCAGTGCGCGAACCGCTTCCAGGAACGCGTCGTTCTCGGCCGGGGTGCCCGCGGTGACCCGCAGCCGGCCCGGTACGCCGTTGTCCCGGACCAGGACGCCCTGGTCGAGGATCTTCTGCCAGGCGGTGTGGGAGTCCTCGAACTTCCCGAACTGGATGAAGTTCGCGTCGGACTCGGTGACCTCGTAGCCGATGGCCCGCAGCTCGGTGACGAGGCGGTCCCGCTCGGCCTTGAGCTGCTCGACGTAGCCGAGCAGGGTGTCGGTGTGCTCCAGGGCGGCCAGCGCGGTCGCCTGGGTGACGGCCGACAGGTGGTACGGCAGGCGTACGAGCTGCACGGCGTCGACCACGGCGGGGTGCGCGGCGAGGTAGCCCAGGCGCAGGCCGGCCGCGCCGAAGGCCTTGGACATGGTCCGGGAGACCACCAGGTGGGGGCGGCCCTCGATCAGCGGGAGGAGGGAGTCGCGGTGGCTGAACTCCACGTACGCCTCGTCCACGACGACCAGGGACGGCTTGGCCGCCTGGGCGGCCTCGTAGAGCGCGAGGACCGTCTCCGCCTCGACCGCGGTGCCCGTGGGGTTGTTGGGCGAGGTGATGAAGACGACGTCGGGGGCGTGCTCGGCGATGGCCCGCTCGGCGGCCTCCACGTCGATGGTGAAGTCCTCCCGGCGCGGGCCGGAGATCCAGCCGGTACCGGTGCCGCGCGCGATGAGCGCGTGCATCGAGTAGGAGGGCTCGAAGCCGATCGCCGTGCGCCCCGGGCCGCCGAAGGTCTGCAGCAGCTGCTGGAGGACCTCGTTGGAGCCGTTGGCGGCCCAGACGTTCTCCAGGGAGACCGGGTGCTTGCCGGTGCGGGTGAGGTACTTGGCGAGCTCGGTGCGCAGCTCGACCGCGTCCCGGTCGGGGTAGCGGTTGAGGGTGCGGGCGGCGTCGGCGACGCGCTCGGCGATGCGCCGCACGAGCGGCTCGGGGAGCTCGTACGGGTTCTCGTTGGTGTTCAGCTGGACGGGGACGTCCAGCTGGGGGGCGCCGTAGGGGGTCTTGCCGCGGAGCTCGTCCCGGATGGGGAGGTCGTCAATGCCGATGGTGCTCACTGGTTCGGCACCTTCCATCCGAAGCGGGCCTTGAGGGCCGCGCCGTGCGCGGGCAGGTCCTCGGCCTCGGCCAGTGTCACCACGTGGTGGGTGACCTCGGCGAGGGCGTCGCGGGTGTAGTCGACGATGTGGATGCCGCGCAGGAAGGACTGCACGGACAGGCCCGAGGAGTGGCAGGCGCAGCCGCCGGTGGGCAGGACGTGGTTCGAGCCGGCGCAGTAGTCGCCGAGGGAGACCGGCGCCCAGGGGCCGACGAAGATCGCGCCGGCGTTGCGGACGCGGGCGGCCCAGGAGGCGGCGTCGGCGGTCTGGATCTCCAGGTGCTCGGCACCGTAGGCGTCCACCACCTTCAGGCCCGCCTCCAGGTCGTCGACCAGGACGATGGCGGACTGCTTGCCGGCGAGGGCGGGCTTGATCCGGTCCTCGACGTGCTTGGTCGCGGCGACCTGCGGCTCCAGCTCCTTCTCGACGGCGTCCGCGAGCTCCGCGGAGTCCGTGACGAGGACGGCGGCGGCCAGCGGGTCGTGCTCGGCCTGGCTGATCAGGTCGGCGGCGACGTGCACCGGGTCGGCCGTGGAGTCGGCGAGGACGGCGATCTCGGTCGGGCCGGCCTCGGTGTCGATGCCGATCCTGCCGGTGAAGTAGCGCTTGGCGGCGGCGACCCAGATGTTGCCGGGGCCGGTGACCATGTTCACCGGCGGGCAGTCCTCGGTGCCGTACGCGAACATCGCGACGGCGACGGCGCCGCCGGCCGCGTACACCTCGTCCACGCCGAGCAGCGCGCACGCGGCCAGGATGGTCGGGTGCGGCAGGCCGCCGAACTCCTTCTGCGGCGGGGAGGCGAGCGCGATGGACTCGACGCCGGCCTCCTGGGCGGGGACGACGTTCATCACGACGGACGACGGGTACACCGAGCGGCCGCCGGGCGCGTACAGGCCGACGCGCTCGACCGGAACCCACTTCTCGGTCACGGTGCCGCCGGGGACCACCTGGGTGGTGTGCTCGGCTCGGCGCTGGTTGCGGTGCACGATCCGGGCGCGCCGGATGGACTCCTCCAGGGCGGCGCGGACGGCCGGGTCCAGCTGCTCCAGAGCGGCCGTGAGGGCCTCCGCGGGTACCCGGACCTGCGCGAGCTCGACCCCGTCGAACTTCTGCGCGTACTCGATCAGCGCCGCCGTGCCACGATGATGGACGTCCTCGCAGATGGGCCGCACCTTCTCCAGGGCGGCTTCCACGTCGAACTCGGCACGGGGCAGCAGATCGCGCAGGGCGCCACCCTCGGGGAGGGCGTCACCGCGCAGGTCGATACGAGAGATCACCTCCCAATTCTCTCAGACCGGCTCCCGCCACCGTCCGCCCGTATCACTGGCTGATACACGCCCCGGATGTCACGGCCTCCCTCTAGCGTTCCCTTACACGTAAATGACGGCGGGGGCTGCCATGGCGGAACCGCGGGCGGACGCGTACGGGGACGGGCGTCCGGAGGACCTCACGGAGCCCGAGCGGCACATGTGGGAGACGTTCCGCGCGGGCACCGTCTGCGACCTCGGCGCGCACTCCGCCGAACGGGACGATCCGCACGCCGGCCGGCCCTGGGGACCCGAGCGGCGGGTCCGGGCGGAGGTGGTGGCCCACCTGCTGCTCGCCGGTCCCGCGCCGATACCCGGCCGGGTCGGCTGCCTGAAGCTGCGCGGCGCGCAGATCACCGGCCGGCTGGACCTCTCCGGGGGCACGGTCGCCCCGTACGTGGAGATCCGCTCCTGCCGCTTCGACGGCGAGATCCAGCTCTCCGAGACCCGCTTCGGCACCCTGCGGCTGGACAACTGCGCCATCCCCCGGCTGGACGGGGCCCGGCTGCACACCGAGGGCGACCTGCACCTCGCGCGCTGCCGGGTGGCGCGCGGGGTCCGCCTGACCGACGCGCAGATCGGCACCGACCTGCTGATCAGCAGCTCCGTGGTCCAGCGGGACGGGCGGGGGCGGGCGATCGCCGCCGACGGGCTGGTGGTCGCCCAGGACTTCCAGGCGGAGCTGCTGGAGACCAACGGCGAGGTCAGCCTGCGCGGGGCCCGGGTCGGCGCCTCGATGAGCCTGCGCGGGGCCCGGCTGCGCAACCCCTACGGCCGGCGCGCCCTGAACGCGCCCACCCTCACCGTCGAGCGCACCCTGTACCTGACCTCCGCCGCCGTGGGCCCGGCGACGGGGGACCCGTCGCACCCGTACGACTGGAGCCGGACCCCCACCCGGGGCGTCCCGACGCGGCCGTTCGAGTGCCGGGGCGGGCTGCGGCTGGACGACGGCCGCTTCGGGGACTCCGTCGACTTCTACGCGTCCCGCTTCGAGCTCCAGCCGGACCAGGAGGTCTCGCTGCGCCGGATCCAGACGCCCGAGCTGCGGTTCGTCGGGGACGCGCCGGAGCAGGGCCGGGTGGTGCTGTCCGGGGCGAAGGTGGTGCGGCTGGTGGACCGCTCGACGAGCTGGCCGGGGCCGGGCCGGCTGCTGATGGAGGGCTTCGCCTACGAGACCCTCGCGCCCCGGGGGCACTTCCCGCTGGATCGCCGGCTGGAGTGGGTCGGGGCGGCCAGCCCCGACTACTCGCCGGAACCGTACGAGCGGCTCGCCGCCGTCCTGCGGGCCCGCGGGGAGGACGCGGACGCCCGCGAGGTGCTGCTGGCCAAGGAGCGGCGCCGGCGGACCACGCTCTCGCCGGCCGGGCGGGCCTGGGGCCACCTCCAGGACTGGACGGTGCTCTACGGCTACCGGCCGGGGCGGGCCGCGCTGTGGATGGCGGTCCTGTGGGCGGCGGGCACCCTGCTGTTCCTGCGGCACCGCCCGGAGCCCCTCAAGGCCGACGAGCACCCCGCCTGGAACGCCGCCCTGTACGCCCTCGACCTCCTCCTGCCGGTGATCGACCTCGGCCAGGAGGGGCAGTGGAAGACGGAGGGCGTCTGGCAGTGGGGGTCGGCGGCGCTGGTCCTGCTGGGGTGGATCCTGGCCACGACGGTGGCCGCGGGCGCGTCCCGGCTGCTGCGGCGGGGGTGACGGCCCGGCCGCCGCGGCCACTACCCTGTGGGGCGTGACCACCGTTCGCCTGCCCCTCTTCCCCCTGAACTCGGTGCTGTTCCCCGGCCTCGTACTGCCGCTGAACGTCTTCGAGGAGCGGTATCGCGCCATGATGCGCGAGCTGCTGAAGCTCGGTGAGGACGAGCCGCGCCGGTTCGCCGTCGTCGCGATCCGCGACGGCCGGGAGGTGGCACCGACCGCGCCCGGCCTGCCCGACCCGACCTCCCTGCCCGAGAAGGGCCCGGCGGCGGGCTTCGGCGCGGACCCGATCCAGGCGTTCCACCGGGTGGGGTGCATCGCGGACGCGGCGACGATCCGGGAGCGGGAGGACGGCAGCTTCGAGGTCCTCGCCACCGGTACGACGCGGGTGCGGCTGCTGTCGGTGGACGCGTCGGGCCCCTTCCTCGTCGCCGAGCTGGAGGAGCTCGCGGAGGACGCCGGGGACGGCGCGGGCGCCCTGGCCGAGGGGGTCCTGCGGGCCTTCCGCAGCTACCAGAAGCGGCTGGCGGGGGCCCGGGAGCGGTCTCTGGCGTCGACGCCCGACCTGCCGGACGAGCCGTCGGTGGTGTCGTACCTGGTGGCGGCCGCGGCCGTGCTGGACATCCCGTCGAAGCAGCGGCTGCTGCAGGCCCCGGACACCGCGACGCGGCTGGCGGAGGAACTGAAGCTGCTCCGCACCGAGACCGCGGTGATCCGGCACCTGCCGTCCCTTCCGGCGGTGGACCTGACCCGCGCCCCGACGAGCCCGAACTGAGGCCGGCCATGGCCAAGAAGCAGAAGCAGCAGCAGACGGCGGGGACTCCCGCGATCACGTCCCTGACGGCGTCCGGGGTCGAGTTCACCACGCACTCCTACGAGCACGACCCGGCGCACCCCTCGTACGGCGAGGAGGCGGCCGAGGCCCTCGGGGTCTCCCCGGAGCAGGTGTTCAAGACCCTGGTCGCGGAGGTGGACGGGGCGCTCACGGTGGCCGTGGTCCCCGTCTCGGGCTCCCTGGACCTGAAGGCCCTCGCCGCGGCGGTGGGCGGCAAGCGGGCCGCGATGGCGGATCCGGCGCTGGCGGAGCGCACCACGGGCTACGTGCGGGGCGGGATCTCTCCGCTGGGCCAGCGGCGCCGTCTGCCGACGGTCCTGGACGCTTCCGCCTCCGGCCACGCCACCATCTGCGTCTCGGCGGGCCGCCGGGGCCTGGAGGTCGAACTGGACCCGGCCGCCCTGGCCACCCTGACGGGCGCGGTCCTCGCCCCGATCGCCCGCGCGTAGCGACTCCCGCTGCGCGGGGCGGTCCCCTACCCACCCTTCCACCGTTCCCGCCTCAATCGCCGGCGCGGCTACAAACACG
>NZ_JZWV01000808.1 GCF_000966975.1 Streptomyces katrae
CCTGGACGCCGCGCACGTGGCGGCGTACGAGAGCGTCAGCGGGCCGGCCACCGCCACCGTACGGCTGCTGGGCCTCGACCCCTTCGAGGCGAGCGCGGTCCTGGCCGGACTGGCACCCGACCTCGACGCCGTCGCCGCCCGGGCCGCCGAGGCCGCGCTGCTCGCGCGCACCGAGGGCACGGACGTGCTGCCCGCGGCCTCCTCACCGCTGCTGGACATCGCGGCTGAGGTACATGCCGACTGGGCGGTACGCCTCTTCGCCTCCTGAGCACGGGCACCCCCCACCGAACACCCCCAAGGAGACCTGCCGTGCACCTCGACCACGACGTGACCTATCCCCACCGGCACACCCACAGTGCCGCACCCCTGCGCACCGACGGCACCCGCCGCGCCCTGCGCATCGGACTCGGCGGCCCCGTCGGCTCCGGCAAGACCGCCACCGTCGCCGCCCTCTGCCGGGCCCTGCGCGCCGACCTGTCCATGGCCGTCGTCACCAACGACATCTACACCCGCGAGGACGCCGAGTTCCTGCTCCGTGAGGCGGTCCTGCCCCCCGAGCGGATCAGCGCGGTCGAGACCGGCGCCTGCCCGCACACCGCCATCCGCGACGACATCTCCGCCAACCTGGAGGCCGTCGAGGAACTGGAGGAGACGGTCGGCCCGCTCGACCTGATCCTCGTGGAGTCCGGCGGCGACAACCTGACCGCGACCTTCTCCCGGGGCCTGGTCGACGCCCAGATCTTCGTCATCGACGTGGCGGGCGGCGACGACATCCCGCGCAAGGGCGGCCCCGGCGTCACCACCGCCGACCTCCTCGTGGTCAACAAGACCGACCTCGCCCCGTACGTCGGCTCCGACCTGGAGCGGATGGCCCGCGACGCCGCCGAGCAGCGCGGCGACCTGCCCGTCGCCTTCCAGTCCCTGCGCGGGGCCGAGGGCGTGGCCCCGGTGGCCGGCTGGGTCCGCGAGCGGCTCGCCGCCTGGGCCGTACGGTGACCAGCGCACCCCCCGTCGAAGCCCCCCTCGCCGAGGCGCCCCTCGCCGCCCCGTCCCCGGCCGGTCTGCGGGCCACCGCCCGCATCGCCGCGGCCGCCGACGGGCGCGGCGGCACCGCCCTGCCCGTCCTGGCCGGGGAGGGGCCGCTCGCCCTGCGCCGGGTCCGCGGTGAAGGGGCCGAAGCGGGCGTGATGCTGGTCGGGGCGATGAGCGCCCCCCTCGGCGGCGACCACCTCGTGGTGGAGGCCGACGCCGGACCGGGCGCCCGCCTCGCCCTGCGCTCGGCGGCCGCCACCCTGGCCCTGCCCGGCCGGGGCGGGGAGGGCGCGCGCTACGACGTACGGCTGAGCCTGGCCGAGGAGTCGGCGGTGCGCTGGCTGCCGGAGCCGCTCGTCTCGGTGCGCGGCAGCGACCTGCGGGTCTCCACCCGCGCGGAACTGGCCCCCTCCGCCCGGCTGATGCTCCGCGAGGAGCAGGTGCTCGGACGCACCGGCGAGGCCCCCGGCCTGCTGCGCAGCCGCCTCACGGTCACCCGGGGCGGCCGCCCGCTGCTGGACCAGGAGCTGTCGTGCGGACCCGGCGCGCCGGGCGGCTGGGACGGCCCGGCCGGCCTCGCCGGGCACCGGACGCTGGGCCAGCTCCTGGTCGTGGACCCGCGGTTCGAGCAGGATCCGCCGCCGGCCGCGGTGCTGGGGGAGTTCGCCGCGGTCACCCCGCTGGCCGGTCCGGCCGTCCTGGTGACGGCCCTGGCCCCGGACGCGCTGCGGCTGCGCGAACTGCTGGAGGAGGCGGCAAGGACGTACGGCTGGTGAGACACGGGCGTCCGGCGGGTGAAGGGCAGGCGGTTCAGGGCGAATGGGACACCGCTCAGCGGTACACCCGTTTCCGGTTATCGGCTTGGCAAAGAACTCGACCTCGGTCTGTTGCCAGGTACCCGTCAGACGAAAGGATCCCCCTGACCCAACCCGGCCGCCTCACGCGGCACATGACCAGGGGGATCAACCACGTGATACGCAACGCGACGCTGGGGAGCGCCGCCACCCTCATCACCGGCGCGCTGGCGGCGGGCCTGCTGCTCGCGCCGTCCGCCTCGGCGGCTCCGGCCCGCAAGGACAACGGGCCCGCGGAGGCCGTCGGCGCCCAGATCGCCGCCGCCCGCGCCGCGCGCGCCGGCATCGACTGGAAGGACTGCCCGGCCGACTGGGGCTTCGAGAAGCCGATCCAGTGCGGCTGGGTGAAGGTGCCGCTCGACTACGCGAAGCCCTTTGGCAAGACCATCGACATCGCCGTCGACCGCGCCGTCAGCACGGGCACCAAGGAGGAGCGCCAGGGCGCCCTCGTCTACAACCCGGGCGGCCCTGGCGGTTCCGGCATGCGCTTCCCGCGCCGGGTCACCACCAAGAGCCCGCTGTGGGTCAACACCTCCAAGGCGTACGACTTCGTGGGCTTCGACCCCCGCGGCGTCGGGCACTCCGCGCCGATCTCCTGCATCGACCCGCAGGAGTTCGTGAAGGCCCCCAAGGCCGACCCGGTCCCGTCCAGCGAGGCCGACAAGCTCGCCCAGCGCAAGCTCGCCGCCGAGTACGCGGACGGCTGCAAGGAGCGCAGCGGCGAGATGCTGCCGCACATGACCACCACCAACACCGCGCGCGACCTGGACGTCATCCGGGCCGCCCTCGGCGAGAAGAAGCTGAACTACCTCGGCGTCTCCTACGGCACCTACCTGGGCGGGGTCTACGCGACCCTGTTCCCGGGCCACGTGCGCCGCATGATCGTCGACTCGGTGGTCAACCCCGACACCGACAACATCTGGTACCAGGCCAACCTGGAGCAGGACGTCGCCTTCCAGACCCGCTGGAACGACTGGCAGGACTGGGTCGCCAAGTACGACTCCACCTTCCACCTCGGCGACACCCGCGCCAAGGTCGAGGCCAAGTACCAGGAGCTGCGCGCCCAGGCCAAGGCCAAGCCGCTCGGCGGGGTCGTCGGTCCGAACGAGCTCATCGGCTTCTTCCAGAAGGCCCCGTACTACGACT
>NZ_JZWV01000817.1 GCF_000966975.1 Streptomyces katrae
AGGCCGAGCCCGACCGCTGCCGCCGCCCCCACGTCCACGCCGGCTGACGGGCCCGCTGACGAGAACGGCCGGGCCGGATCCCCCGAGGGGACCCGGCCCGGCCGTCGTGCGTGCGGGGGAGGGGGTCAGGAACGCTTCTGCTCGTCCTTCTGCGCCTTCTGCGCCTGCTTCTCCTTGATGCGCACGGCCTCCTTGCGGACCTCGGCCTGGGTGGCGCGCTCCTTCTGCAGCCACTCCGGGTTGTCCTGCTTCAGGGCCTCGATCTGCTCCGTGGTGAGCGCCTCGGTGATCCCGCCGCGCGCGAGCCCGGCGATGGAGACGCCCAGCTTCGAGGCGACGACCGGGCGCGGGTGCGGGCCGTTGCGGCGCAGCTCCACGAGCCAGGCGGGCGGCTCGGCCTGGAGTGCGTTCAGCTCGGTGCGCGAGACCACGCCCTCCCGGAACTCTGCGGGGGTGGCCTCGAGGTACACACCCAGCTTCTTCGCCGCGGTCGCGGGCTTCATCGTCTGGGTGCTCTGGTGCGACGTCATGCTCCAAGGGTATCGAGCATGTGCGCGGGCTCCGACCACGACCGGTAACCTTGCGGGGTGACAGGCTCGGATGCAACCCCTTCGTTCCGGCTCGCCTATGTCCCGGGAGTGACGCCCACCAAGTGGGTGCGGATCTGGAACGAGCGGCTGCCCGACACCCCGCTGACCCTGGTCGGCGTGACCGCCGGCGAGGCGTTCGCCGCGCTGCGCGCCGGTGAGGCCGACGCCGGGTTCGTCCGGCTGCCCGTGGACGGCGCGGACCTCAGCGCGATCCCGCTCTACACCGAGACGACGGTGGTCGTGGTCCCCAAGGACCACGTCGTGGCCGCCGTGGACGAGGTGGCGACCGAGGACCTGGCCGACGAGATCGTGCTGCACCCCCTCGACGACGTCCTGGGCTGGGAGACCCCGCCCGGGAAGCCCGCGTTCGAACGGCCCGCCACCACGGCGGACGCCATCGAGCTGGTGGCCGCCGGCATCGGCGTGCTCGTCGTCCCGCAGTCCCTGGCCCGGCTGCACCACCGCAAGGACCTCACCTACCGGCCGGTGACGGACGCCCCCGCATCGAGGGTCGCGCTGTCCTGGCCGGAGGAGAAGACCACCGACCTGGTCGAGGACTTCATCGGGATCGTCCGGGGCCGCACGGTCAACAGCTCGCGCGGCCGTCAGCCCGCACAGCCGCAGCCCAAGCAGGACCGGAAGGCCGCGGCGGCCAAGAAGACGGGCGCCAAGCCCCGGGCGACGGGCAAGCCGGCCGCGAAGTCCGGCGGCAAGCCGAACGCCCGCGGCGGCGCCCCCACC
>NZ_JZWV01000818.1 GCF_000966975.1 Streptomyces katrae
CCGGACGACGCGGGCTTGACCGGCAAGATCCGAAAGAGACGGCCTAGGCCGGGCCATCCGACCAGTCCGTCAGGCCGGTACGCCGGCGCATCGGCAGTCGTGACCGGGGACCGTCAGGCCGGATCCGGCGGGTCCGGGGCCTCGTGCCCGGGCGCCGGGGCGCGGAGGGTGACCAGGCGGTAGGCCGGGGCGCGCTTCGGGCGGCGGTCGCTGCCGCGCAGCCCCCGCGCCTGCTGGACGGCCGCGTCCACGAGCGCGGCCACCAGGGGGTTCGCCCGGCGCAGCCGCAGCAGCTGGTCCGAGCGCAGTCCGACGATCGACGCGGCCGTGCCGACGTGCGCGCCCCGGGCCACGGCCTGCAGGAACAGGCGCAGCCCCAGTCCGCTGATCCGCCCCCGTGCCGGGCCCCGGTGCGCCGCGGCCAGTGCCGT
>NZ_JZWV01000819.1 GCF_000966975.1 Streptomyces katrae
CCCATGGCGGCCGCGTGCACGGCGCGGGCGCGGCGGGCGTCGTTCTCCGCCTGCAGATCGGGCTCCGGGTCGAGTACGGCGGCCAGGGCCCGGTCCGCGTCCTCGGCCGCGGTGAGGCCCGCCACCAGCTCCCGCGCCCATGCCCGGCGGCGCTCCGGGTCGTCCTGTGCCCGCTCGTCCACGGTCCGTGTGCCTTCCGCCCGGCTCCTCCGGGTCTCCTGGTCCCATTGTGCGACCGGGGCGGACCCGGTGCGGAAACGTCTCAGCAGGTGCGGCGACGGCCGGTGTTCGCGTTGCGCCTCCGGCGGCGGGCGGGCAGGGTCGGTGGGGCGGCTCCCTCCCAGGAAGGTCCGACCATGCCCATCGCCACCGTCAACCCCACGACAGGCCAGACCCTGCGCACCTTCGACGCACTCGACGCCGACGGCATCGAACGCTGCCTGGACGAGGCCGCGCGCACGGCCGTCACCTACCGGCGCACCGGCTTCGCCGAACGCGCGGCGCTGCTGAACCGCGCCGCCGACCTCCTCGAGGCCGAGGGCGAGGACATCGCCCGCACCATGACCGTCGAGATGGGCAAGCCGCTCGCCGCGGCCCGCGCCGAGGCGGCCAAGTGCGTCAAGGCCATGCGCTGGTACGCGGCCAACGCCGAGGGCCTCCTCGCGGACGAACGCCCCGCCGACTCCGACGTCCGCGACGCGGGGGCCTCGGCCGTCCGGGTGCGCTACCGGCCCCTCGGCGTCGTGCTCGCCGTCATGCCGTGGAACTTCCCGCTCTGGCAGGTCGTGCGGTTCGCCGCGCCCGCGCTCATGGCCGGGAACGTGGGCCTGCTGAAGCACTCCTCCAACGTCCCCCAGACAGCCCTCTACCTGGGCGACCTCTTCCGGCGGGCCGGCTTCCCGGAGGGCTGCTTCCAGACCCTGCTGATCGGCTCGGGCCCCGTCGAGGGCATCCTGCGCGACCCCAGGGTGGCCGCGGCCACCCTGACCGGCAGCGAACCGGCCGGGCGGGCGGTGGCCTCGGTCGCCGGGGACGAGGTCAAGAAGACCGTCCTGGAGCTCGGCGGCAGCGACCCGTACATCGTGATGCCCTCCGCGGACATCGCCCGCGCCGCGAAGACCGCCGTGACCGCGCGGGTGCAGAACAACGGCCAGTCCTGCATCGCCGCCAAGCGGTTCATCGTCCACACCGACGTCTACGAGGAGTTCGCCCGGCTCTTCACGGAGGGCATGACCGCCCTGACCGTCGGCGACCCGATGCGGGAGTCCACGGACGTCGGCCCGCTGGCCACCGAGAGCGGCCGCGCCGACGTCGAGGAACTGGTCGACGACGCCGTCCGGCAGGGGGCCACCGTCCTCTGCGGGGGCCGGCGCCCGCCCGGGCACCCCGACGGCTGGTTCTACGAGCCCACCGTGCTGGCCGACGTCACGCCGGAGATGCGGATCGACCTGGAGGAGACCTTCGGGCCCGTGGCCACCCTGTACCGGGTGGGCAGCCTCGACGAGGCCGTGGAGCGGGCCAACCACACGCCGTTCGGGCTGAGTTCCAACGTCTGGACCCGGGACGAAGCCGACCTGGACCGGTTCGTCCAGGAGCTGGAGGCCGGCGGCATCTTCGTCAACGGGATGACGGCCTCCCACCCCGCCCTGCCCTTCGGCGGCGTCAAGCGCTCGGGCTACGGCCGGGAGCTTTCGGGGCACGGCATCCGCGAGTTCTGCAACATCACCACCGTGTGGCAGGCGGCGGACCCGGCCTGAGGGGCACGGCCCCGGACCTCCTGGACATGACCGGTGATCACGTCCAGGAGGTCCGCGGCCGCCCCGGATCCGGCCGGTCCGGCCGGCCCCCGCCGCCTCAGCTGCTGAAGACGCCGACCTCGTGCAGGGAGTAACCCCACTGGGTGGCGCGCTGGACCCCCTGCACCCGGAGGTAGCGGGCCGTCACCCCGTCGAACCGGGCGGTGTCCAGACCGCCGTCGCTGTCGGTCGTGGACCAGACCGTCTGCCAGTTCGTGCCGTCCGTGGACGTCTCGATCCGGTACGCCTTCCCGTACGCGCGCTCCCAGTCGAGGGTGACCCGGCCGACGCGGTGCGCGGAGCCGAGGTCGATGCGCAGCCACTGGGCGTCGTTCCACTCGCTGGCCCAGCGGGTACCGGAATCGCCGTCCACGGCCCGGGCGGGCGAGTAGTCCACGAAGGGGTTCCACCACTCGGAGGTGGAAGCCGAGGCGGACGAGCCGGTGGCCAGGTTGACGCTGCCCTGGTGCTTCTCGGAGGCGCCCCAGGTGGTGAGGTAGGACTCGGCGCCCTTGAACAGGTCGTCCACCACGTCCTGTCCGCCGACGAGCCGGATGTCCTCGATCCAGTCGGGGACCAGGCCGTAGTGGGCGGCGCCGTCGGTGTTGAGGTCCCAGGTGCGCTGCCCGGCGGTCTGCCGGTCGATGACCGAGCCGCCGTCGGTGCTGCGGAAGGGGTACTTCACCGGGTTCGGGGTGTTGGCGCCCCGGGGCCCGGGCCAGCCGCCGACGCCGTTCATGTCGGTGCCGTAGCCGTAGCCGACGTGGTACTTCTCGCGGAGCGCGTCGGTGCGCTTGGCCTCCGCGCTGAACGCCTCGGAGCCGCTCATGTACTGGGCGGCGAAACCGCCCAGCTTGTAGAGGCGTTCGGTCCAGCCGAGGTCCATCCAGCTGTGCGAGGAGATCACGCCCGGGTACGACTCGGACTCCAGGATGTCGAAGGCCCGGCCCGCGGCCTTGACGCTCATGTGGTCGACCTCGAGCATCATCTTCCGCTTCATCATGCCGCGTACGGCGTACTCGCCGAGTTCGGTGAGGCCGCGGGTGTTGCACCGGGCGTCGGCGGAGTACGAGGGCACCGCCACGCCCGCCGGGAGCTCCTTCTGCGCGGTGGGCGCGGGGGCGAGGCCGATCGGGTTGTCCTTCTGGGGGCCCGTGCACTGCTCGGTCTTCCAGAAGGTTCCGGTCGACAGGAACTGGCCGACGTTGATCGCCGTACCGAGGGCGCCCTCGTCGAAGCGCACCCCGCACAGGGCGTTGTCGAACTTGTGGCACAGGAACATGCTGCGCACGCCCAGCTTGTACAGCTCGTCCAGGCCGCGGTCGATGTCCTCCTTGGAGCACTGGGCGACGTCGAGGATCTGCTTGCAGCCGAAGGGCTCGGAGGTCTCCACGCCCATGACGACGGCCAGCTTGCCCTGCTTGATCACCTCGCGCGCCTGGTCGGAGCTGGTGACGATCCGGAACCAGCCCTTTCCGGGGCCGCCGTACATCTTGTCGATGAACGCCTGCATGTCGTACGTCTTCTGGGCTTCGAGACGGATGGCGGTCATCTCGTCGCAGCCGCGGTCCTTGAAGAAGTAGACGGAGCAGATCACCCCGTTGGTGACGAGGTCGTTGACGAGGACCCGCTGGCCGCCGCGCCAGGCCCGCTCGACCCAGGCGTAGTAGTTCTGCTGGTGGGTCAGCGAGTCGTGGGCGGGCCAGTCCTTGAAGGTGGGCCAGCCGTTCGGGTCGTGCTTGCCGTCCCCGCCCTTGGTGATGAAGTCGAAGACGGCCAGGGTGCCGTCGGGGTAGTGCTCGGGGCAGTCCTTGAGGGCGTCCGCGACGCCGAGTTCGGAGAAGGGCTTGCCGCAGATGAGCCGGCCGCCGAAGCCCTCGTTCGACATGAGGTGGTCGTGCGCGTCGACGAAGCCGCGGACCTTGCCCTGGGCGTCGGTGCCCTTGAAGGGCTCACCGGTCACGTTGATGCCGGAGTCCGGCTGCGGCCGGGCGGTGGGGTTCCACCAGCCGGGGTCGGCCGGGGAGTCGGCGAGGGACGCGGGCGCGGGCCCGAGGATCATGGCGCACGCGGCGAGCAGGAGGGTGAGGAGCGCGAAGGGGCGTCGACGCCGGTGGCGCGGGCGTGGAGGAGGGGTCAAGGTGATCACTCATGCCTTCGGTCGGCGGAGAGCGCGGTCGGACCGAGGCATGGATTGTCATGCCCGGCACAATGGTGGGCATGAGAATCGCTACTGGCGCGTAAGGAGTCAAGACTCCGGGACGCCCGACCTGATGGGCCGTCGGGTGGCGTCAGGCTCCGGAGGAAGACCTGCCGTCGGCGCCGACGGTTTCGGGCCGCCCCGGCTGACACGACGCGGCGGGGGCGTGGCCGGTATGCGGTGAGTGCTCACGGGCCCGCTCCTAGAGTCGCCGCATGAGCGAATCGAATGACAGCAGGGGATCCGGACCGCGTTCCCGGCGCGGGGTGCTGAAGGCTGCCGCCGTCGTTGGAGCCGGGGTCGCGGCAGGTGTCGGAGGCGCGGGGGGTGCCCGGGCGGAGGAGCGGCGGTGCGTGGCGCCCGTGTTCGTGCTCGTGCACGGGGCCGGGAGCAACTCCTACGGCTGGGCCCCCGTCCTCGCCGAGCTGGGTCTGCGGGGGCACAAGGCGGTCGCCGTCGACCTGCCCGGGCACGGGCGCGGCGCGTACTACCCCGCCTCCTACCAGACCCCGCAGAACCTGGAGGGGCTGCGCACCGAGCCCTCGCCGCTCGGGAAGGTGACCCTGGACGACTTCGCCGAGCACGTCGTGGGCGTCGTGCGGCGGGCCTCCCGGCTCGGGGCGGTGGTGCTGGTCGGTCAGAGCATGGGCGGGGTGACCCTCAACGCGGTCGCCAACCGGGTGCCGGAGCTGGTCTCCCACCTGGTGTACGCCTCCGCGTTCTGCCCGACGGGGCACGCCTCCGCCGCGCAGCTCATGGCCGCCCCGGAGGCCTCCAGCAGCGCACTGCTGCGGCTGGAACGGGTCGCGACCCCACCCGGACTCGGGGTCGACCGGGTCAACTGGCGCTCGGGCGACCCCGCCTTCTTCGCGACGGCCAAGGACGCGCTCGCCGCCGACTGGCCCGACGACGCCGTCCGGGCGCTGATCGCCACGTTGGAGCCGGACGAGTCGGCGGCGATCGGGAAGGCCGACGCGCGGGGGCTGCCGGAGAAGTGGGGGCGGGTGCCGCGCACCTTCCTGCGGTTCACCCGAGACCACTCCATCCCGCTCGCGCTCCAGGACCTGATGATCCGCGAGGCGGACGCGGCGACCCCGCACAACCGGTTCCGTGTCCGCTCCCTGGCCGCGCCGCACGCCGGCCCCCGGGACCCGGCCGTGTGGGCGGACGAGCTGGAACTGGCCGCCGGGGCGTGCCGCTGACCGGGCCCGGTCGCGCCGGTCCGGCGGGGGGCGGCCGGGCCGCCTATCGTCGGAGGTATGAGCGAGACCGTCGTCGTGTACGAGTACGACCCGCCGGGCCACGGGGAACCCGGTCCCGGGGCCGTCCTGCGGGTGCACGCCGCGCCCGCCGCCCCGGGGCAGCACGCCGTGCGCGGGCCCAGGACCCTCTGCGGCCGGGACACCTTCGCCATGGGCACGGCCGCCGGGCGGACCGGCGCCCCCTGGTACCCCGAGGAGTACGCGGACCGGGTGTGCCCCGCCTGCGCGGACGCCGTCGGGGAGGGTTGAGCGGCCGGGGTCAGCGGCCGGGGGGCATGTCGTAGGTGACCCACATGGTCCGGGTGGCCACCTGGTCGTACTTGGACCGGGCCCGGTGGTTGTCGTCGGCGGTGATCCACCGCACGACGCTCCAGCCGCGCTCCGCCGCGAGCTCGCGCAGGGCGCCCAGCAGCAGGTCGGCCGCGCCGCAGCCGCGGTGTTCGGGGGCCACGAACAGGTCGTCCAGGAAGCAGCCCGTCGTCGCGGACAGCGGGCGGGCGAACGGGCGGTAGTGGGCGAGGCGGTAGTGGGCGAGGCCCAGCAGCCGGCCCCCGGAGTCCTCGGCGACCAGGGCGTTCACCTCGTGCGCGGGGTCGTTGACCCAGGCCCACACCGTCGCGGCGGCCTCCTCGGTCTGCTCCACCCCGTAGAAGTCGGCGTAGCCCCGGTAGAGGGAGCGCCACTGGGCGAAGTCCCCGGGCCGTGCGGCGCGGACCAAGATGTCGGACATGTGCGGGATCTCCTGGCATCGGTGTATGGGGAACCGATCATGCCGGAGGGTTTTCCGGGCCGGGATGCGCCGCCGTGTCCAAAGCCACGCGGCTCCCCTGCCGCCGTGGCCAGGGGCGGACACGGCGGAGCCCGGTCCGGCGGGGTGCCGGACCGGGCCCCTCAGGGTGCCGCGGGGTCGGTCAGCTCACCTGGAGGGTGACGTCGTCGACCACGAACGAGGTCTGGAGGGACTGGTCCTCCACGCCCTGGAACTGCAGGGTGACGGTCTGCCCGGCGAACTGGGAGACGTCGTAGCTCTTCAGCACGTAGCCGGATCCCGCGTCCGCGTTGGACAGGGTCTCCAGGGTCTGGCCGCCCACCGAGACGGTGAACGTGTCGTAGACGGTGGGCTCGGTCTCGTCGGTGTCGATGTGCAGGTAGAAGGCGAGGCGGGCAGAGGAGCAGCCGGCCGGGAGGGTCAGCGACTGCGAGGCGCTGTCGGTGTGCGGGGAGCCCCAGCCGTTCAGCCACGCCATGTACGCGCCGCTGTGCGGGGCCTCGCCGGCCTGGTTGGTGATGACCCCGGAGGTGGCGCTCCAGGGGCTCGCGCCGTTCTCGAAGCCGCCGTTCGCGACGACCTGGGCCGGGGTGCAGCTGCCGCCGCCCCCGCTGACGGTCAGGGTGTAGGTGGTGCTGTGGGTGGTGGTTCCGGTACCGGTCACGGTCAGGGTGGACGTGCCGGGGGCGGTGCCCGCGGCGACCTGGACGGTGAGGGTGGCGGACTGGCCGGACTGGACGGAGGACGGGCTGACGGTGGCGGTGACTCCGGCCGGTGCGCCCGAGACCGTCAGGGCGACGTTCTGGGGGCTGCCGCTGACGGTGGCGGTGTTCACCGTGGAGGTGACGCTGCCGCCCGGGGCGGCGGTGCCGGCGGCGGGGGAGGCGGAGAGGGAGAAGTCGGACGCCGGGGTGCCGCTGCCGACGGCCTGCTTCCAGATGGCGTAGGCGACCCCGTCGGCGCTGCGGTCCAGGACCGTGGCGTTGATGTTGCTCGGGGTGTCGCAGGAGCTGTGGTAGCAGGAGTCGTACGCGGCGTTCGCCGTGCCGCCCCACTTGGAGGCCTGCGCGGAGGTCTTGCGGGCGCTGGCGCCGGCCGCGTAGCCGGAGGTGGGGATGCCGGCCTGCTGGAAGGAGTAGTCGTCACTGCGGCCCTGGCCCTCGGTGTTCTCCTCGGGGGCGAGGTTCAGCGAGGTCCAGTACGCCTTCAGGGGCGCGGCGGTGGTGGAGTTCAGGTTGTTGATGAAGTAACCGCCGTTGGGCGAGCCGACCATGTCGAAGTTGTAGTAGCCCTTGATGGCGGCGCGCTGGGCGCTGCTCAGCTGGCCCACGTAGAACTTCGAGCCGTTGAGGCCCTGTTCCTCGTCGGTCCACCAGGCGAACCGCACGTGCTTGGTCATGGTGGGGTTCTTCTGGGCCAGGACCAGCGCGTTCTCCAGCAGGGTGGCGGAACCGGAGCCGTTGTCGTTGATGCCCGGGCCGGCGGAGACGCTGTCGAGGTGGGCGCCGAACATCACGGTCTGGTCGTCGGGGCCGCCCGGCCAGTCGGCGATCAGGTTGTTCGACGGGTAGGTGCAGGAGGTGCAGTTCTGCTCGGTGACGGTGTAGCCGGCGGCCTGGAGCTTGCCCTTGATGTACGCGAGGGACTGGGTGTGGCCGCCGCTGCCGGCGCGGCGGTTGCCGCCGTTCTTCGTGGCGATGGTGCCCAGCTGGTTCAGGTGGGCCTGGACGTTGGCCGCGCTGATGTCCGGCGGGGTGGTGGGGTCGGGCTGGCCGCCGCCGACGGTCAGGGCGTAGTCGGCGGTGTGCGCGAGGGAGGCGCCCTGGCCCTTGACGGTGACGGTGGCCGGACCGGGGGCCGTGGTGGAGCTCGCCGACAGGGTCAGGGTGGAGGACTGGCCGGACTGCACGGTGGCCGGGTTGAAGGAGGCGGTGACCCCGGCGGGCAGGCCGCTGGCGGAGAGGGTGACCTGCTGGGCCTGGCCGGTGGTGGTGCTGGTGGCCACGGTGGTGGTCACCGAGGCGCCCTGCTGCACGCTGCCCGAGGCCGGGTTGAGGGTGAGGGAGAAGTCACCCTGCCCGGTGGGGGTGCAGGTCGGGTCGCCGGACTGGGCGGGCACGCTGATGGCGTCCCAGGCGGCCTTGGTCTTGTTGAACAGGTCGCAGGAGGTGTCGAGGGTCTTGGCCGAACTAAGCGTCGCCGTCCGGTACTTCTTGTAGGACATGCTGCTGGTCTTGAGCAGCATGCCGCCGTAGAAGATCTTGCCGGCGTTCTGGATGCCCACGCCGGTCACCGTGGACTGGTTGCAGGTGCTGCTGCTCGGCTTGCCGCCGCCGGGGTTGCTGCCCTCGGCCAGCAGGTAGAACCAGTGGTTCAGGGGTCCCGCGGCCGCGTGCACCTCGGTGTTCGGTATGGAGGAGCTGTAGCAGGAGGGGTCGTTGTTGACCGCCGAGGGGTTGTACATGTTGCGGATCGGGCCCCGGCCCTGGAGGTTGATCATCTCGCCGACGGTGTAGTCGGGGGTGTCGTACGGGGAGGGCTCGTTGGCGTAGGCCTCGGTCAGCGCGCCGAAGATGTCACCGGTGCCCTCGCCGAGTCCGGCCTCCTGGCCGCTGGTGCCGCCGGGGGTGTTGGTGTCGATGGCGTGCCCGTACTCGTGGCCCACGACGTCGATGCCGGCGATCCACTCGTTGGCGCTGTTGTGGCCGATGGTGACGGAGCTGCCGTCCCAGTACGCGTTGAGGTCGTTCAGTCCGACCTTGCCCGGGAAGCTGCGGCCGTTGCCGTCGACGCCGCTGCGGCCGAGCCACTGGCGCAGCATGTCCCACTGCTTCTGCGCGGCGAACATCAGGTCCGTGCACCCGGTCTCCTTGGAGGTCGGGTTGCCGGTGCCCCAGGAGTCCGAGGACTTCGAGAAGACGGTGCCGGTGCTGTAGTCCTGGCAGCTCAGGCCCGGGCGGTTCGGGTCGCGCAGCGAGTAGGTGCCGCCGGACGCGGTGGTGTCGATCGTCAGCGGGTTGGGCCCGTTCCACTTGCTGTTGCCGGTGCCCGCGACGACCTCGTCCCAGCGGTCCACGACCTTGCCGGTACGGGCGTCCACGAAGACGTGCATCCGGCTGGGCGCCGACTTCGTCGACCCGGTCAGGACCGTCTCCCAGGCCAGGACCGGCTTGTCGTCCTTGAGCCGGACGACCAGGCGGCTGCTCTCGACCTTGTCCACCTTCGCCAGCTCGGCCCGGGAGGAGGACTCCGCCGCCTTGGCGGTCACGGTCGGGGTGACCGACACGTCGATCACGGTCGAGGAGGCCGACTGGAGGGCGCGGACCTTGCCCTCCCCGTCCGCGAGGACGACTGCGTCGCCGCCGACGACCGGCAGGCCGCGGTAGCTGCGCTCGTAGGCGACGGAGTACAGGTCCCGCACCCAGGGGGTGACCAGGCGGCGGTCGTACTGCTGCTGCGGCTGGTTGACCAGGCTGTCCAGGCCGCT
>NZ_JZWV01000820.1 GCF_000966975.1 Streptomyces katrae
TCCAGGCCGCTGCGGACCGCCGCGTCGGCGGCGGCCACGGCCCGGTCGGCCCGCGAGGGCCGGGGTGGTACGGGATCTGGCTGCTGGGCGGCCGACGCGGTGCCGGCCAGAGCGCCGGCGAGGCTCGCGGTGAGCGCGAAGGCCGCCACGGACGCCGTCCATCTGGTGGGCTGCACGAGTCCACTCCGATCGTGTGTGGGGGGTGTCTGGCTGTACGCCGTCGCCGAGTATGGGCGTGGACATGGCGAGATTGGGACATCCCTGCGGGCATAAGGCCCGCGTTATGGTGCGTTGGGGCCGCCATTCGTAAGCTGCCGGGATGCAGCTGGAGTTGAGGCACCTGCAAGCCGTCTGCCGGATAGCGGAAGCAGGCAGTCTGGGCGCGGCGGCGCGACGGCTCGGGGTGTCCCAGCCGGCGCTCTCCGCCCAGCTGCGCAGGATCGAGCGGGTCACGGGCGGCGAGCTCTTCGTCCGCGGCCGCAGCGGGGTCGAGCCCACCCCGCTGGGCCACTTCGTCCTCGCCAAGGCGCGCCGGGTGCTCGGCGAGATGGACGCCCTCGGTGCCGAGGCCCGCGCCCTGTCGGCGGACGTGCCCCTGCGGCTGGGCTGCATCCTCCTCGTCCTGCTGGACGGGCTGCTCGCGCGCACCGACCTGATCCTGTCCGGGCGCGAGGTGGCCGTGGACCTGGAGAACTCGGTGACGGCCCTCGTACGGATGCTCGGCGCGGGCCGGTACGACGCCATCGTCTACGGCGAGGTGAACGACTACGAGGTCCCGCTGCCCGGGGGCGTCCAGGTGCGCACCGTCGTGCCCCGGGAGCCGTTCTGCATCCGGATGTCCGCGCGGCACCCCCTGGCCGGCCGCAGCCGGCTGGACCTGGCCGACCTGGCCGGGGAGCAGTGGATGACCCTCGTCCAGGACGACGACGGCGGCCCCGAGGCCCTGATCGAGGCCTGTGCCAAGGCGGGCTTCACCCCCTCGCTGCGCCACCGGATCACCGACCGCAAGATGCAGCACGACCTGATCGCGGCGGGCCGGGCCATCTCGCTGAGCCAGCCCACGGCCCCCGCCGTCCCCGGTACGGTCATGCGGCCGCTGGCCGGCACCCCGGTCACCGGGCGGATCCGGCTGGCCTGGAACCGGGCCTCGGTCTCCGCGCACCAGGGGGAACTGCTGCATCGGGCGGCGGTGGAGGCGTATCTGGCGAACGTGGACAACAACGCCTTCCACCGGACATGGTGGGACGCCCACCCGGAAGCCCACCCGAGCCTCGGCTGACCCCCGCCGAGGGGTCGAATTCCGGACGGGTTACCATATGAGCGCCGCCTAGCTCGAAAGATAACTCTGTGACTGTCAACGAGGACTCGTTCAGCAACTGGAAGACCCGCGAGGAGATCGCGGAGTCGATGATCCCGATCATCGGGAAGCTGCACCGCGAGCGGGATGTAACGATCCTGCTGCACAGCCGCTCCCTGGTGAACAAGTCGGTGGTCAGCATCCTCAAGACCCACCGGTTCGCCCGGCAGATCGACGGCGAGGAGCTCTCGGTCACCGAGACCATGCCGTTCCTGCAGGCCCTGGCCGCCCTCGATCTCGGTCCGTCGCAGATCGACATCGGCATGCTCGCCGCGAACTACAACAGCGACGACCGCGGTCTGTCCGTGGCCGACTTCACCGCCGAGGCCCTCTCCGGCGCCACCGGTGAGAACAAGCTGGAGCGCTCCTCCGGCCGCGACGTCGTCCTCTACGGCTTCGGCCGCATCGGCCGCCTCGTCGCCCGCCTGCTCATCGAGAAGGCCGGCTCCGGCAACGGTCTGCGCCTGCGCGCCATCGTCGTCCGCGGTGGCGGCGAGGCCGACCTGGTCAAGCGCGCCTCGCTGCTGCGCCGCGACTCGATCCACGGCCAGTTCCAGGGCACGATCACCGTCGACGAGGCGAACAGCACGATCATCGCCAACGGCAACGCGATCCGTGTGATCTACGCGAACGACCCCTCCGAGGTCGACTACACGGCGTACGGCATCAAGGACGCCATCCTCATCGACAACACCGGCAAGTGGCGCGACCGCGAGGGCCTCTCCAAGCACCTGCGCCCCGGTATCGACAAGGTCGTCCTGACCGCCCCGGGCAAGGGCGACGTCCCGAACATCGTGCACGGCGTCAACCACGACACGATCAAGCCGGACGAGCAGATCCTGTCCTGCGCCTCCTGCACCACCAACGCCATCGTCCCGCCGCTCAAGGCCATGGACGACGAGTACGGCGTGCTGCGCGGCCACGTGGAGACCGTCCACTCGTTCACGAACGACCAGAACCTCCTGGACAACTACCACAAGGCCGACCGCCGCGGCCGCTCCGCGCCGCTCAACATGGTCATCACCGAGACCGGCGCCGCCTCCGCCGTGGCCAAGGCGCTGCCGGACCTCAAGGCCCCGATCACCGGCAGCTCGATCCGCGTCCCCGTCCCGGACGTCTCGATCGCCATCCTCAGCCTGCGCCTGGGCCGCGAGACCACCCGCGACGAGGTCCTCGAGTACCTCCGCGGCGTCTCGCTGCACTCGCCGCTGAAGCGCCAGATCGACTTCACCACCGCCCCCGACGCCGTCTCCATGGACTTCGTCGGCTCGCGCCACGCCTCGATCGTGGACGCCGGCGCCACCAAGGTCGACGGCGACAACGCGATCCTGTACCTCTGGTACGACAACGAGTTCGGCTACTCCTGCCAGGTCATCCGTGTGGTCCAGCACGTGTCCGGCGTCGAGTACCCGACCTACCCGGTCCCGGTCGCCTGACCGTCCCGACCAGGCAGAGCGTCTCCGGTGCCCCGTCGACAGCCGTCGGCGGGGCACCGCCGCGTTCCATAGACTGGCGGCGTGACCGACAACGCACTTCCCCCCTGTCCCGAATGCTCCGGCGTGTACGCCTACGAGATGGGCGCCCTGCTCGTCTGCCCCGAATGCGGGCACGAGTGGCCCCTGGCCGCCGCCCCCGAGGCCGGTGACGCCCCCGCGGAGCGGGTGATCAAGGACGCCGTCGGCAACGTGCTCGCCGACGGCGACACCGTCACCGTCGTCAAGGGCCTGAAGGTCAAGGGTCACCCCACCGGCATCAAGGCCGGCACCAAGGTGCGCAACATCCGCCTCGTCGACGGGGTCGACGGCCACGACATCGACTGCAAGATCGACGGCTTCGGGTCCATGCAGCTCAAGTCGAGCGTGGTGCGCAAGGGCTGATTTCCGCCTGACGTCCCACCGACTTCCGCCCCCTTCCACCCCCTCCGGTGGACGGGGGCGTCGTCATGTCCGGGGCCGCTTCCACGGGTGGTATTCCGGCCGGAGTGGCGTGAACTCAGTGAACGGGCCCCCGTGGGGCGCCGACTTCCACGAGAACGAGCCAGGAGCCGTACGGGTTCGGAAGAGCGGCTGGATCCGGGCTCTAGTGGTCCTTCGAGCCGCCGGGTGATCCTGAGTTCCGGATCGGCCGACAGAAAGAGCCGGACGGGATCGATATCCGGCCGGGCCGAAATCCGAGCACATCCGGCATTCCCTTCCGCAGCCCGCGTCCTTGCGCAGGCCTGCGGAAATTTCGCTCAGTGCACCTTTCGGCTTTCGCTTCCACACGAGGGAGACACCCGTGTCCGACACCGCACGCACCCCCGAGTTCGGCTTCGAGGACCTCGACCTGGACCTCGGCGACCTCACCGTCACCGCCATGCGGGACACCGTCGCGCTGCCCGAGGGCGGCGCCTCCTCGGGCTCCTGCTCCTGCCAGGCCTCCTCCTCCTGCAGCAAGGGGGACATGGAGACGCCGTTCGGCTGACCGTCGCGCACGTCCACGACGCAGACCGGCTTCCCGCCGCTCCTCCGGGTGCGGCGG
>NZ_JZWV01000821.1 GCF_000966975.1 Streptomyces katrae
CCCCCGCCCCCGGGGGGGGGGGGGAAGGCCGCACGCCACAGCCACAGGAGGGGGACCAGCATGCCGCAGCCACACAGCACCCCGGCCGGGGCCGAAACCGGCGGCCACCGGGTCCGGTCCGCGCCGTACGCGCTGGTCCGCGCCACCGTCCTGACCCACCCGGCCCAGGGCCCGGACGCCGCCCGCTTCCGCACCCTCCTCGCCCGGCTCCACCGGATCGAAAGGCAGCTCGTGGAGGGCGCCGCCCCGCTCTGCGACGACCTGTACGCCAGCCGGGCCGGCCACCCCGCCGAGCTCCACCGCGACGTGGTCCTCCCGCTGCGCCGCGCCCTGCACAACGGCCGCGAACCCCGCCCCGCCCTGCTGGAACGCCTCGGCGACCTCCCCGAGCGCCTGCCCCGGCTCGCCTGCTGGCTCGACCTGCGCACCCGCCGCACCGCGCTCCTCGCCGAGCTCGCCCCGGCCGCCGAACGGGCCCTGGCCGCCGAACGCGGCGCCCTGGCCGCCCTGTGCCGTGAGCCCGCCCTCGCCAAGGCCGTCGCCCTCACCAGCGCCGACCTGCTGCGGGCCGTGGAACGGGCGGGCACCGGCGCACAGGACCGCAAGGCCCGCAAGGAGGAGGCCGCCGTCCTGCGCTACGCCCTGCGGGCCAGCACCAAGACCAGCCCGCTGTCCTGGTTCACCGCGGTCGGCTGGGGCCCCCTCCCGCAGACCTCCGGCCGCACCGTCCCCGCCTGGGGCCGGGCGCCCGTGCTGGAAGGCCCCCTGCACGCGGTCGTGCAGCCCAGCCGCACCCTGACCACCGCCCTCACCCTCGCCCTCCTGGACGCCCCGCACCGCCGGGAGGCCCTGCCGCACCGCATCACCAGCACCGCCCGGACCAGCGGCGGGCGGGTGGCGTACTCCCGCGACCGGACCGCCTTCGCCGGGGGCCGCTACCTCGTGGCCGCCGAGGACGAGGCCGAGCTGCCCGCCACCGGCCCGCTGGGCCTGGTCACCGATCGGGCCGAACATCCCGTAGCGCTCCAGCAGCTGACCGGGCTGCTGGCCGCCGCCCTGGCGGGGTCCGGCGCCAGCGACGGCCGGGCCGCCGCGGCCGGCTTCCTCGACCGGCTCGCCGAAGCGGGCCTGCTGGTGCCGGGGACCCCGGTCCCACCACAGGCCCCCGACCCGCTGGGCCGCCTCGCGGACTGGCTACGCTCCCTCGGCGACGCCCCTGCCGGGGACGGTGCCCCTGCCGGAGACCGCACCCCTGCCGGGGACGGCGTGCCTGCGGGGCACGCCGCCGCCGCCGTTGAGGACGCCGCCCACGCCGCC
>NZ_JZWV01000822.1 GCF_000966975.1 Streptomyces katrae
TGACGAGCTCGACCGGATGACCGCGGCGTTCGCCGACACCCCCGCTGCGGACCGCCCCGCCCTGCTGGCCGGCCTGGCCCGGCGATGGGCCGAGGCGCTGGCCGCCGCCGGGCGCCCCGTCCCGGCCGTGTCCGCCCCGCTCAGCGCGGTCTCCGAGGACGTCGTCGCCCCGCGCCCCGTCGACCTCGAAGGCTTCCTCGACTCCGGCGACCACGAGACGCTCGGCGAGGTCACCGCACTGGCGGAACTCTTCGACCTCGGACACCTCCTGCGCCGGGTCGTCCGCGACCGGTTCGTCGCCCGCTACGGCCCCGGCGGCCGCTGCCCGAACCCCTGCCCGAACCCCTGGGAGTTCGGCGGCGAGATCGCCGACGCCTGGGAGGCCGCCGGCCGGCTCGCCGCCCTCGACCCCGCCGACCCCCTCCCCACCGGGACCGCCGCACTGGCGGACCTGCGCGCCGAGGCCGTGGCAGCCGTCCGGGACGCCGTCGACGGCGACCCCGACGGAGCCGACGAGGTCGTCCTGCCCCCCGACCTGCTCAAGGGCCTCGGCGACCGGCTGCCCGACTGGGCCCTCGCACGCCCGCTCAGCTACGCGTACTTCCTCCAGCGCGACCCCCGAACGGGCCGGCTCTGCGTCAACCAGGTGTACGGCGGCTGGGGCCGCTTCACCAGCCGCTTCCTCGACTCCCTCGCCCCGGACGCCACCGCCGAGGTGTCCCGGCAGATCCGGCGCGCCCTGGGCCCCGGCGCACGCGCCGCCCAGATCCGCCCCGTCGGCGGGTTCAACGCCAACCTCCACCCCCTCCTCGTCCCCGACGAGATCGGCCCCGACCGCCGCTGGACCTCCCTCGGCGAAGCCGACCTGGAACTCGTCCACGACGAGACCGCCGACCAGGTGCGCATCCGGCTGCGCGGCACCGGCGAACTCCTCGACGTGCTCTACCCCGGCTTCCTCTCGCCCGTCCTGCTGCCGCGCCGCCTCGGCGCCCACCTCGCCGACCAGCCGCACGGCGCGGTCGACTTCCGCCCCCTCGTCCCCGGGGGAACCCGCCCCGCACCGGGCGGCGGCCAGGTCCTCCACCGGCCCAGGCTGCGCCACCGCGACGTGGTCCTGCGCCGCCGCCGCTGGCTGCTGCCGCCCGACGTCCTGGAGCGCCGACCTCGTGGCCGGCGGCCCGGTCCCGGCGGAGGCCGCGGCCCGCTGGCGCGCGGCCCTGGACCTCCCCGAACAGGTCTTCCTCCACCCGGTCGCCGCCGCCCCCGGCGGGCACGCCGCCGAGGACCTCCTGACCCGGCTCGGCCGCCCCAAACCGCACCTCGTGGACCTCGGCAACGCCCTGCACCTGCGCTGCCTGCCCAAATGGCTCTCCCGCCACGGCGGCGGCGCCGTCCTGGAGGAGGCCCTGCCCGCCCCCGGCGGGCTGGACGCCCCGGCCCGCGCGGTCGAGCTCGTCCTGGAGGTCTACCGGACCGGGCGGCGGCCATGAGACGACGGGGCGACAGGGCGACGGACCGACGAGGGACGACGGCCGACGGACGACGGACGACGAAGCGGACCGAAGAGGGGAGCGCGGCGCGCATGGGTACCCACGAGCACGCCCTCGACGTGGTGGTCTACTACCACCACCCCGACAAGGCCCCCCTGCTGCGCGGAGCCCTGCTCCCGCTCGCCGAGGCCTGCGCGGCACGCGGAACGGCCGCCCACGTGGAACGGCACTGGCTGCACGGCCCCCACCTGCGGCTGCGGCTCCAGGGCCCGCCCCGGCAGGTGGAGGAGGCGTCCGAGTCCGCCGCGTCCGCGCTCCGCGACTGGCTCCGTGAGCACCCCTCGCACGGCGACCTCACCGAGACGGAGCTGCTCGAACGGGCCGCCCTGGCCGGGCGCGCCGAACTCGTGCCCCCGCCCTACGGGCCGATCGAGCCCGACAACACGGTCCGGATCCAGGCCGTCGACCGCTCCTCCGTACGCGGCCTGCTCGGCGAGGACGGCGCCGCCCTGCGCGAGGACCTGCTGCGGGCCGGGCTCGGCGCGCTGCGGGCCGGCGCCGGCTTCCTCGGCGAGCACGGCGACGGCGAGCGGGCCCGGATCCGGCTCGCGGTGACCGCGCTCGCCGCCCACGCCGGCGCCCACCCCGGGGGCCTCGCCGGCGGCCACTGGTCGTACGTCTCCCACCTGGAGGA
>NZ_JZWV01000823.1 GCF_000966975.1 Streptomyces katrae
TCCTCGTCCACGAGGACCCGGACGGCCGGCTGCGGGAGCGCTTCGAACGCCACGGCGAGGCCGCGGAAGGAGCGGCGACCGCCCTCGTCGGGCGGATCGCCGGCGGCGGCGCGCTGGGCTGGGAGCGGGCCTGGACGGACTTCTCCGCCGGCGCCTGGCGCCTGGCGCGGAGCCGCCACGCCGCGGGCGCCGACCTGCACGGCGCCGCGTCCGAGTACGCGGCGCGGGCCAGGTCCACGGGGGACGCGGCCACGGCGGAGCGCTGGGACCACGACCTGCGCACCCGCTACAGCGAGTTCCACCGGCTGCTGAGCCGCTCCGACCCGCAGGGGGAGCTGTTCGGCGACCCCGGGTACCTGGTCTACCGGGCCTGCACCAACGCCCTGTACCGGCTCCTCGCCATCTGCGACGTCCGCCCGCTGGAGCGCTACCTGGCGGCCCACCTGGTCGTCCGCACCGTTCCCGGACTGACCGGCACCGACTGGCGCGCGGAGCTCGCCGCGGCCGGGGACGCCGTGGAGGGCCGGGCATGACCACCGTCGCGCGCCCGAGGGCCGTGCGCAGGCTGCGCCCCGGGGTGGCCGTGACCCCGCTGCGGGCCGCCCTGCACCTGAGGGGCCGGGGCGGCAGCCTCACCCTGGAGGGGAGCGAAGCGCTGCCCGCCCTGTGGCGGCTGCTGGAGGGACCGCTGAGGGAGGGCGGGCTCGAAGCCCTCCTCGACGGCATGGAGCCCCGGTCGGCGCTGCGCCGGGCGGTGGACGTCCTCCTCGGGCAGCTGGAGGCGCACGGGCTGCTCACGACCGGGGAAGCGGAACCGCCGGGGGAAGACCTCGTCGGGCGGTGGCTCGCGGAGAGCGCGGAGCGGCCCGCCGACGCGGCCGCCGCGCTGGCCGGGGTCCGCGCCGAGGTGCTCGCCGGCGACCCCGGCGACCCCCTGGCCCGGGCCGCCGGACGGGCGCTGGAGCAGGGCGGACTGGCCGTCACCCGCACCGCCGATCCGGACCTCCCCGGGGGCCGGATCCTGCTC
>NZ_JZWV01000824.1 GCF_000966975.1 Streptomyces katrae
TCCGCGTGCACGGCGACGGGGCCGGCCCTGCGGTCGCGGCCGGTCGTGCCGGGGCGGGCGGGTACGCCACCGCCCCGGGCAGCCCGGCCCAGGCCGCCGCCGACGCGCGGGCCCTGGAGGCCCGGCTCGGGCCCGCCGGGGACGGCGGCCCGACCGCGTTTTCCGCGCTGCTGGCCGGTACGGCCGCGCACCGGCTGCTGTGCGCGGCCGCCGGGCTGCCGGACCCCGCGGCCGAAGGCGGGGACGAGCGGCTGCTGCCCGGGCTGCCCGCCGTGCTCCTCGCCGACGCCCGCCCGCTGCGCGCCGACTACCGCACCTGGCTCGGCCCCGAACGTCTCGACCCCGACCGGCGCACCGGCCTGGCGCCCGCCCGGACCCTGGGCGAGGCGCTGCGGCGGCTGGACGCCCTCGGCGACGGGCGCTGCGGGATCCTGCCGGGGCCGGAGCCGTCCGACCTGGGGCAGCTGCCCGTCCCGCTGGCCGCCTGCGCCCTGCCCGGGGAACGGCTCACGGGCGGGGCGCCCCGGCTGGACCTGGCCCGCCTGGAGCTGTTCTGCCGTGCCGCGGAACTCTCCTTGGGGGAGGGGCGGTTCACCGTCGGGGCGAACCCCGCGCACGCCCGGGGCCGGGCCCTGCGGGCGGCGGCGGCCCGCCGGGCGGGAGGGGCCGCGGTGTCCGAGGAGGCGTGGTCGGCGCACCCGCAGGCCCGCCACTGGTGGGCCACCCTCACCGCCCGCCTTGGCGTACCGGCCCGGCTGGAACTGGTCCGGGCCGCCCCGCACGAGGAGGTCTACCGCGCGGTGGTGCACGGGCTCCTCCCGTCCCCCGTCGCACCCGGCCCGGCCGGGGTCCCCGGCCCTCGGGACCCGGGCCTGCCCGGCGACCCCGACACCGTCGCGCCGGGAGGAGCCCGGGCGGCCGGACCGGCCGGTGCCGGGGTGCTCGGCGAGGCGGTCGAGGCGACCCCGGGCGACGCGGTGGCCTTCGCCGCCCTGGCCGCCGCAGCGGCGGTGTCGGCCGCTGCCGGCGCCCCGGCCGTCCCCGCCGAACCAGCCCTCCCGGCGGCGGGAGCGGTGCGGGTACCGCCGTCGGGCGGGGCCGTCGCGCCCCTGGCCGCGGCCGGTGCGCGGATCGCCGCGTGGGAGGACACGGGCTGGACCAACGGTTGGATGGCGGACGTGGCCGCACGCGAGGAACGGTTCCAAGCCGCGCTGCACCGGCTCACCGGAGCCTGCCTCCACGCTCCCCGAGGCCTCTCCGGGGGCCCCGGCCCCGCCGGGATCCCCGCCCCCAGTGAACTCGCGACCCGGCTGCGGGCGTTCGGCTACACCGTGCTCGACTCCGGCCCCGAGGAGGCCCGATGACCGACACCGGCCCCCTGGGCCCCCTCCCCGTGCCGGTGCTCGGGGCCGAGGCCGCGCTCGCCGCCACCGCAGGGCCGGCGGTGGTGCTGCTGGAGCGGTGGACGCC
>NZ_JZWV01000825.1 GCF_000966975.1 Streptomyces katrae
CTGCTGGAGCGGTGGACGCTGGGGCTCGGTGAGGAGTTGAGCCGGCACGCGCTCGGGCATCCCGTCGTCCTGGTGCCCGTCCGGTTCGACGGGCCGGTCGCCGTCGTCGGGCCGGTGCTGGCCCCGGGGGCGGCTGCCTGCCTGTGCTGCACCGAGTACCGGCGGCTGGCCACCGCCGGCGGCCGGGTGCCCTGGCGCAGCCCCGGGCTCGCGCTGGCCGGCGTGCCCTCCCCGGCCCTGTCCGCCGCGCTCGGCGCCCTGGTCCGGGACCTGCTGGACGGGGAGGAGCCCGGCCGGGAGGACGGGGCGGCCGTCGTGCACGTCGTCCACCAGGGGCGCGGCACCTGGTCCACGCACCGCCTCCGCCCCCTCGGCGGCTGCGCCGTCTGCCATCCCCTGCCCGCCGACTCCGCGAGCGTCCCGGACCCGCTGCCGGCCGCACCCCGCCCGCTGCCCGACCCCCGCGTGCTGCGCGCCCCCAACCCCCGCACCGCCGGCCCCGAACTCCTGCGTCGGGAACTGCACGACGAGCGGTTCGGGCCGGTGCGCCGCCTCTTCCGCTCCGAGGACTCCGCCTTCTCCCTCACCAGCGCCTTCGTCACCGACGGCCGCCTCGTCGACGACGGCGGGTACGGCCGCGCCGGCGACTTCGCCACCAGCGAGC
>NZ_JZWV01000826.1 GCF_000966975.1 Streptomyces katrae
CCACCAGCGAGCGCATCGCCCTGTTCGAGGCCGTCGAACGGTACGCGGGCATGCGCCCCACCGGCCGACGCACCGACCTGCGCGCCTCCTTCGCCGCGCTCGGCCCCGACCGGGCCCTGGACCCCGGGCGGCTCGGCCTGCCCGACCCCGCCCACCACGGGCACCCGGCCTCGCCCACCGTCCCCTACACCCCCGACCTGGAGCTGGACTGGGTACGGGGCTGGTCGCTGACCCGGCGCCGCCCGGTCCTCGTACCCGAGCACGTGGCCTACTGGGACGTGCCCGGCGCCGACCGGCCGCGCGTGGTGTACGAGTCCTCCAACGGCTGCGGTCTCGGCAACAGCCCCGAAGAGGCCGCGCTCTACGGCCTGTTCGAGGTCGCGGAGCGCGACGCCTTCCTGATGGCCTGGTACGCCGCCACCCCGCTGCGCCGAGTCGAACCGCCCCCGGACGACCCGGACACCGCCCTCCTGGCGGACCGGGCCGCGGTGGCGGGCTACCGGCTGCTGCTGCTCGACGCGACCAACGACTTCGGGATCCCGGCCGTCGTGGCGGTCTGCCGCTACGAGGGCACCCACCCCGACGCGCCCCGGATGTTCCTCGCGGCGGGCGCCCACCACGATCCGCGGGCCGCGATCCGCTCCGCCGTCGCGGAGGTGGTCACCAACGTCCTGGAGTCACCCGGGCGTGCCTTCTCCGAGGACGGTGCACGCGACCCGCGGCGGCTGCGGCCCATGCTGGACCGGCCGGAGCTGGTGGTCGGCCTGGACGACCACGTCGGCGTCAACGCCCTTCCGGAGGCGGGCCCCCGGCTGGAGTT
>NZ_JZWV01000809.1 GCF_000966975.1 Streptomyces katrae
TGGGTCCCGGTCGCGCAGGCCTTCAGCGCCTGGGCCGCCGGCGACGAGAAGCCGCTGATCGAGGCCAACGCCCCGGACATGTCGGACCTCAAGGGCAACGCCGCCTCCGAGAACAGCAACGCCGTCTACACCGCGGTGGAGTGCGCCGACGCCAAGTGGCCGACCAGCTGGGCCAAGTGGGACCGGGACAACACCGAGCTGAACAAGAAGTACCCGTTCCTCACCTGGTCGAACGCCTGGATGAACCTGCCCTGCGCGACCTGGAAGTCCAAGCAGAGCACCCCGATCGAGGTCGGCGCCAAGAGCATCGCCCCGGTCCTGATCGTCCAGTCCGAGCGTGACGCCGCCACCCCGTACCAGGGTGGTGTCGAGCTGCACCGCCGCCTGGCGGGCTCGCGCCTGATCACCGAGCAGAACGCCGGCTCGCACGGCGTCACCAGCCTGGTGAACCCCTGCATCAACACGCGGGTGGAGTCCTACCTGCTGACCGGCAAGGTCGACGCCGCGGACGTGAAGTGCGGCCCGCACGCCACTCCGGTGCCGCCGGCCCCGGCCGCCGCGAAGTCGCTCGCCCAGGCCCCGGCCTCGGAGCTCGCGAAGCGCGAGGAGCTCCCGGCCGTCCGCTAGGACCCCGGGAGACCCCTTGAGCGGGAGGAGGCTCAGCGCTTCGTGCGCCGGGCCTTCTTCCGCTCCTCCTCTTCCTCGGCCTTGACCTCGGCCGCGTACCGGTCGACGTACTCCTGGCCGGAGAGGTTCAGGATCGCGTACATGATCTCGTCGGTGACGGCGCGCAGCACGGCCCGCTCGCCCTCCATCCCCGCGTACCGGGAGAACTCCAGCGGGGCACCGAAGCGGATCGTGACCCGCCGGATCTTCGGGAGGGTCTGGCCGGGCGGCTGGATCTCGAAGGTGCCGAGCATCGCGCAGGGGATGACGGGCACCCCGGCCTGCAGGGCCATCGCCGCCACCCCGACCTTGCCCTTGTAGAGCCGCCCGTCGTGCGAGCGCGTCCCCTCCGGGTAGATGCCGAGCAGCTCGCCCTTCGCCAGCACGCCGAGCCCCTCGCGCAGCGCCGCCTGCCCGGCGTCCTTGCCGGAGCGGTCCACCGGGATCTGCCCGGCGCTGCGGAAGAACGCGGCGGTCAGCCGGCCCTTGAGCCCGGGCCCGGTGAAGTACTCGGCCTTCGCCAGGAAGGTGATCCGGCGCCGCAGGATGGCGGGCATCAGGAAGTGGTCCGAGAACGACAGGTGGTTGCCCGCGACGATCGCGGCCCCCTCGTCGGGGATGTTCTCCAGGCCCTCGATCCGCGGCCGGAACAGCAGCCGCAGCAGCGGACCGAGCAGCACGTGCTTGAGCAGGTGGTAGAACACCCGGCGCTTCCCTTCACCCGACGGTCGGACCACGGACGGATCAGCCATGCGGTGGCGAGGAGCGGGCCGTGCGGGGCCCGGGCGGGGCTCAGGTGCCGCCGGCGGCGGCCATGCCGAGGGTGAGCAGCCCCAGCACCACCCAGCCGAACCACAGCCAGCCGTTGCTGCCGAGGGCCACGGAGTACGTGGAGACGGCCACCAGGGCGGCGAAGGTCGTGACGGCCATCGCCTTAACGGATCCGGTCATGCCCCATGGTGGCGCGCCGAACGGCTCCGGCGCTACTGGCCGCGCCCCTGCAGCGAGGCGAGATAGGCGTTGTACGCCTCCAGCTCCTTGTCGCCGTCCCGGTCCGCGGCCCGGTCCGAGCGCTTCGCGGCCCGTTGCTCCGAGTGGTACCACTGGTACACCAGGGCGATCAGCACCAGCACCGAGGGGATCTCGCTGAAGGCCCAGGCGATGCCGCCGCCCCAGTGCTGGTCGTCGAGCGGGTCGATGCCCAGGGAGGCCGGCGGGTTCGCGTACGTCTTGATCATCGGCTCGCTCGCCATCATCAGGGCGATGCCGAAGAAGGCGTGGAAGGGCATGCCCGCGAAGAGCTCCAGCATCCGCATCACGTAGCCGGGGCGGTGCGGGCCCGGGTCCACGCCCATGATCGGCCAGAAGAAGATCAGGCCGACGGCCAGGAAGTGCACCATCATGCCGATGTGCCCGGCCCTGCTCTGCATCAGGAAGTCGAAGAGCGGGGTGAAGTACAGGGCGTAGAGGCTCGCGATGAACATCGGGATGGTGAAGGCCGGGTGCGTGATGATCCGCATGTACCGGCTGTGCAGCAGCATCAGCAGCAGCTCGCGCGGGCCCTTGCTGCCGCGGGCCGCGGGCGGCAGCGCGCGCAGGGCCAGGGTCACCGGCGCCCCGAGCAGCACCAGGATCGGGGTGACCATGCTGATCACCATGTGCTGGATCATGTGGACGCTGAACATGACCATGCCGTAGTCGTTCAGCTTGGTGCACATCACCAGCAGCACCGTCAGTACACCGGTGACGAAGGCGACCGTCCGGCCCAGCGGCCAGTCGTCCCCGCGCCGGCGCAGCCGCACCACGCCCCAGCCGTACAGGGCGAGCGCCAGCAGGGAGCCGAACAGGAAGAACGCGTCGAAGGAGAACTCCAGACCGCGCCCGAGGGTGAACGGCGGCAGGTCCATGTTCATGTCCATATCCATGTTCATGTCCATGCCGTGACCGCTGTGATCCATGCCTTGACTCCCTTGACTGTGGCGCCCCACCACAGTAGTGCCGCCCCCGGACGCGATCGCGTCCGGGGGCGGCCGAAGGGGTCAGAACGGGTGCAACATCACAGAACCGTCTGCGCCTCGTCGTAGCGCGCGTCCGGGACCGTCTTGAGGTGCGAGGTCGCCTCCGCGAGCGGGACCATCACGATGTCCGTGCCGCGCAGGGCCGTCAGCATGCCGAACTCGCCCCGGTGCGCCGCCTCCACCGCGTGCCAGCCGAAGCGGGTGGCCAGGACCCGGTCGTAGGCGGTGGGCGTGCCGCCGCGCTGGACGTGGCCCAGGATGACCGGACGGGCCTCCTTGCCCAGGCGGCGCTCCAGCTCCACGGCGAGGATGTTGCCGATGCCGGCGAAGCGCTCGTGCCCGTACTGGTCCGTGCCGCCCTGCTGGTAGTCCATCGTGCCGGGACGGGGCTTGGCGCCCTCGGCGACCACGACGATCGCGAACCGCTTGCCGGCCGAGAAGCGCTCGCCGACGATCGCCGTCAGCTCCTCGATGTCGAAGGGCCGCTCCGGCACCACGATGGCGTGCGCGCCGGCCGCCATGCCCGAGTGCAGGGCGATCCAGCCGGTGTGGCGGCCCATGACCTCGACGACCATCACGCGCTGGTGCGACTCGGCGGTGGTCTTCAGCCGGTCGAGGGCCTCCGTGGCGACGCCGACGGCGGTGTCGAAGCCGAAGGTGACGTCGGTGGAGGAGATGTCGTTGTCGATGGTCTTCGGCACGCCGACGATGGGCAGACCGCCCTGCGCGAGCAGGTTGGCGGCCTTCAGCGTGCCCTCGCCGCCGATCGGGATGATCGCGTCCAGGCCGAGGTCCGCGACATGGCCGCGGGCGCGCTCCACTCCGTCGCGCAGGTGCGCGGGCTGGACGCGGGAGGAGCCGAGGATGGTGCCGCCGCGGGCCAGGATGCCGGCCACGGAGTCCAGGTCGAGCTTGCGGTAGTCGCACTCCAGCAGGCCGCGCCAGCCGTCGTGGAAGCCGATGACCTCGTCCCCGTGGTCGACGACCGCGCGGTGCACGACGGAGCGGATGACGGCGTTGAGGCCGGGGCAGTCGCCACCGGAAGTGAGCACACCAATGCGCATGGCAGAGAGAACCTTTGCAACGTGGGCCGACGACCGGACCACGTCGTCCGGTTGGAACTAACCGTCACCCTACAAGCGGTTTCCGGCTGGGCTGAACCATCCTCCACACCAAGGACCTACCAAACGGAAGATCGTACGAAAGCACGTCGGCCCGGACCCCCTGGGGGAGTCCGGGCCGAACGGCGTGCGGAAGGCGTACGGAGGCCGCCGCGCGGGCTACGCGGGCTGCGTGGCCGCCGCGATGCGCTCCGCGCGCAGCGCGTCGTACCAGCGGTCGTCTATGGCCGGCAGCGCGTTCACGTCGAGGGCCAGCTTCAGCAGCAGGTCCGCGATCAGCGGGTTGCGGGCCATTACGGGGCCGTGCATGTACGTACCGAAGACGGTGTCGTTGTACGCGCCCTCGGTGCCGTCGCCGGTGCCGTTGCCCCGGCCCAGCCGGGTCCGGGCGAACGGCTTGGCCGTCGGGCCCAGGTGCGTGACGCCCTGGTGGTTCTCGAAGCCCGTCAGCGGGGGGAGGTTCAGCCGCGGGTCGATGTCGGCGAGCACGTCACCGACGCACCGCTCGCCCTCGCCGCGCACGGTCACCACGTCCAGCAGGCCGAGGCCCTGCTGCCGCTCGCCCATGTCGTTGACGAACTCGTTGCCGAGGATCTGGTACCCGGCGCAGACGGAGAAGACGATCGCCCCGTTCGAGACGGCGCGCTCCAGGCCGCCGTCGCGCAGCAGCCGCTCCGCGGCCAGCCGCTGCGGCCGGTCCTCGCCGCCGCCGATCAGGTAGATGTCGCCCGAGGTCGGGATGGGCTGGTCGCTGCGCACGTCCACGCGCTGCACGTCCAGGCCGCGCTGGCGTGCCCGGCGCTCCACCACGAGTACGTTGCCCTGGTCTCCGTACGTGCTGAGCAGGTCGGGGTAGACCCACACCAGACGCAGGCTGTTGTCGCTCATGCTCTTGTCCTCTATGGGTGACTAGTTGCCGACGCGGCGGCGCACGTCCTGGAAGGCGGTGTAGTTGGCGATCAGCTCGATCTGTCCGGGCGGCGCCAGCTGCACGGCCTCGTCGAGGGTCTCGCAGACCCGGAAGTCCAGGCCGGCGACCTCCAGGCGGACGGCCAGGTCGAGCTTGCGGTCGCCGATCACGAAGATCGGGTGGCCGGCGAGCCGCGGGTAGTCCACGTCCCACAGCCAGGAGGTGTCGGTGCCGTCGGCGCCCCGGGCGTTCACCGAGAGGATCACCGGCGCGGGCGGCCCGTCGATCAGCGAGAACGTTTCGAGCCAGCCGGCCGGGTTCTTCGCGAGCAGCAGGCGCAGCTCGCGGCCCTGGAAGTTCACCACGTCGTAGCGGCCGGCTACGGCCTGGACCTGGTACATGCGCTCCAGGGCGACCTGCGGGGGCACGCCGAACACGGCGGCCACGGCGGCCGAGGTGGCCGCGTTCGCCTTGTTCGCGCGGCCGGGCAGCTGCAGGTGGATCGGCCAGGCGCTCCCGTGCGGGTCCAGCACGTGGTCCCCGGAGAGCACCCAGGTCGGGGTCGGGCGGCGGAAGCCGCACTCGCCGCAGAACCAGTCGTCGCCCGGGCGCTGCATGACACCGCCGCAGGAGGGGCACGACCAGGCGTCGTCCTTCCACTCCTGGCCGGCCGCCACCCACACGACGGTCTGCGAAGAGGACGCCGACCAGACGATCAGGGGGTCGTCGCAGTTGGCGACGATGACCGCCTTGGAGCCCTCGAGGCCCTCGCGCCACTTCTCGGCGAGCATGCGGGTCTCCGCCGCGCGGTCGAGCTGGTCGCGGGAGAGGTTCAGCAGGGCGATCACCTTCGGGGTGACGTCCCGGGCCACACCGGCCAGGTACTTCTCGTCGACCTCGATCACGCCGTACTTGGCGTCCGAGCCGCCGGCCAGGGCGGAGGTGATGCCCGCCGGCATGTTCGCGCCCAGCGCGTTCGAGACGACCGGGCCGCTGGCCCGCAGGGCCTCGGCGATCAGGCGGGTCGTCGTGGTCTTGCCGTTCGTCGCGGAGACGAGGACGACATCGAGATGCTGCGCCAGCGCGCCGAGGAGATCGGGGTCCAGCCTGAGTGCGACCTTGCCACCGATCACCGATCCGCTTCCGCGTCCCGCGGCCCGCGACACCGCCGCCGCGGCCTTGCCCGCCGTCACGGCCAGCTTGGCC
>NZ_JZWV01000827.1 GCF_000966975.1 Streptomyces katrae
GCCCCCGGCTGGAGTTCCTCCTCGCCGACACCCCGTCCGTGCCGGTCGCGGCCGCCTGGCCGGGCGCGCCGGAACCGGTCGCCGACCTCGCCGCCCTGCTCGCGGCAACCGTGGACCGGCTGGCCGGCGCCGGCCTGGAGGTGGTCACCGTCGACCAGACCGAACCGGGCCTGCGCGACCGGCTCGGCCTGCACTGCGTGAAGGTCGTCGTCCCCGGCTCGCTGCCGATGACCTTCGGGCACGTCAACCGGCGCACCCGCGGCCTGCCCCGGCTGCTCGACGTGCCCCACCGGCTGGGCCGCACCCCCGGGCCGCTGCGCCACGAGGAACTGGCTCTCCACCCGCACCCCTTCCCCTGATCCGCCCCCTCCCGCTAGGACCGCAGATGCCCACGACCGACGCCTGGCACAGCCACCACGTCTTCCTGCACTCCGCGACCGAGGACACCGACGCCTTCCTGATCCGCGAGGCGGCCCCGCTCCTCGACGGCCTGGTGGCGGCCGGAGAAGCCGACCGGTGGTTCTTCATCCGCTACCCGGAGGACGGCCCCCACGTGCGGGTCCGGGTGCGCGGGCTGACCCCGGCCGCCGCCGCCGGGCTTCCGGGCGAACTGGCCCGGGCGGCGAAGGAGGTGCCCTCGGTGCCCGGGCCCTGGGCCTCCGCCCACGGTGAGGTCCGTGCCGTCCCGTACCGGCCCGAGACCGACCGGTACGGCGGCCCGCGCGCCCTGCCCCTCGCCGAGGAGGTCTTCGCGGACTCCTCCCGGGTCGTGGTGGAGGTCCTGCGCGAGCTCGCCGCCGGGGGCGGGAGCTCGGCCCGCCTGACGCACGCGGCGGACCTGGCCCACACGACGGTCCACGCGCTCGGCCTGGACCGCCTCACCGCCGCCCGCTGGCTGCGCCGGCACGCGGCCGGCTGGCGATGGGTCACCGAGGTGGAGCTGCTGCCCGGCGCCTCCGTGCACGCCCGCGTCAACTCCGTGTACGCCGCCCAGCGTTCCGGCCTGCAGCGACGCGCCCAGGACCTGCGGGAACGCCTCGCGCAGGGCACCGCCGCACCCTGGCTGGGCCACTGGGAACGGCGGGTCCGCGCGACCGACGCCCGGCTCCGGGCCGGACTCGACCCGGACGCGGCCCCCGACGCGACGGCCTGGATCTGGAGCTCGCAGCTGCACATGCTGTTCAACCGGCTCGGGGTGACCCCCGACGAGGAGCGGGCCGTGTGCCGGCTGGCCGCCCGCACCCTGCTGGAGACCGGGGAGCCGGCGGACTACTTCCCGGCCGGGCACACCGCCGCCGATCTCCAGTACCTGGAGCGCAGCAAGTTCCAGATCGGCCGGCACGAGGACACGGACCTGCGCACCCTGCCGCCGAAGCCGCCCCGCGACACCCCGGCCGTACCCGAGCTGCCCCTGCCCGCCGGCCCGCTGCCCGAGGTCCCGCTCGGCGCCGCCCTCGCGGCCCGGGCCTCGGTGCGCGGGGCCCTCGGCGGGCCGCTCGCCGCCGCCGACCTGGGCGCCCTGCTGTGGCGCGGGCGCCCTGTACACGGCCCGGGTGCGGCTGCTGGTCCTCGACGTCGACGGCGTTCCGGCGGGCACGTACGACTGCGTGCCCGAGCGGCGGACGCTGCGGCGCGTCGGCCCGGCCCCGGCCACGGCGGAGATCGCCGCCCTGTCGACGTACCTGTCCCGGCCCGCGAGCGACCCGCACTGGATCGGCATCGACCGGGTGCCGGTGGTCCTCGCCCTCTACGCGGACCTCGGCCTGCTGCGCCGCCGCTACGGGCTGCGCGCCCTGCGCCTGGCCCTGCTGGAGACCGGCCACCTGGCGCAGAACCTGCTGCTCTCCGGCACGGCCCTGGGGCTGGCCGGCACCCCGCTCGGCGGTTTCCACGACGACCTGGCCCACGAACTCCTCGGCCTGGACGACCTCCAGTACCTGCTGCCGCTCGGCCGCCCCGCGCCCGCCGTCTGACGGGTTGGTGTGAAACGACCGGAACGTGGTGGAGGGGGTGGTCATGGGAGTGGTGGCGTCCGTGCCGGCGGCGGCGGTGCTGTGGGGGACGTCGCCGCCTGGGAACGGGACGCGCTCGCGCGGGGGATCGCGTACGCCACCCCCCGCCGCATCACCGGGGAACTCGGCCTGACCGCCCCGGAGGCCCACGCCCTGCTCACCGGCCTGCGCACGGCCGGCCCCGTGCGCCGCGTCCCCCCGCTGTGGCGGCCGGCCGCACTCTGACCGGGCCGTGGTGCCGAGGCGGGGGAGGAGGGTGATCCTGGTGGGATGGGTGGTGTGCCCAGGCCGCGGCTGCCGGGGGGCTACGCGGCCTCGGGGGTCAGGGCGGTGCGGGTGACACTGGTCGCCGCCGCCGGGTTCTACCTGTTCCTGTACGGCTTCGGCGCGCCCACCGCCGCCACGTACGCGCTGTTCTCCGCGGTGGCCCTGGCCGGACTGTCACGGATCCCCGGCACCGGGCCGCAGCGGGCCGCCACGGTGCTGCGGCTGGCACCGGTGTGCTGGCTGCTGGTCGTGGTGGGCACCTACCTGTCGGTGCGCACCTGGACCGCCGTCGCCGGGATGCTCGTCATCGGCTTCGCACTGGCCTTCGCCGCGGTCGGCGGGCCCGGGCTCGCCGGGGCCGGCCCCGGCCTGCAACTGCTCTACATCCTGCCGTCCTTCCCGCCCTACGATCCGGGCTCGCTCGGCGTACGGCTCGTCGGCACCACCACCGGGCTCGCCCTGCTCGTCCTGGCCGAGCGGTACCTCTTCCCCGAGCCCGCGCCACCGTCCTACCAGGAGCTCGCGGCCCGCGCCGCCGACACCGCCGCGCACTGCGCGCGGGAGCTGGGCGCACCCCCGTACGCGCTCGGGCCGGCCGCGGCCGGACCCTGCTGAGCCGGCTGTCGGCCCTGCACGGCGCGCCGGGCGCCGCCGAGGTCCTGCTCGGCGTACGGCGGCTGGCGGAGCGGACCGCCGAGGACCTCCGGCGGCGGACGGGACACGGCCCCGCGCCGGGCACTGCCCCCGGTTCCGGCGGCGCGTACGAGG
>NZ_JZWV01000810.1 GCF_000966975.1 Streptomyces katrae
TGGCCCGCGGCGAAAGCGGCTCCGTGTTGCCTGCCATCGTCCTTTGTCCTCCTAGCGTCGGTGGCCCCAGCCTATCCAGTACCGGCCGGAGCCTTGACCGCGGCGCCCCAGGTCCGCCGCGGATCTCCTCATATATTCGCCCGTCGTACCCTTACGGCCATGCGACAGCGCCCCATCCCCGGTACCACCGGCCTCGTCCGCACCATGAGCCTGCTGGGTGATCCGGTGCTCCATTCCGCCTGCGCGGAGGTCACCGCCTTCGGGCCCGAACTCGACCGGCTCATCGAGGACATGTTCGCCACGATGTACGCCGCCCAGGGGGTCGGCCTCGCCGCGAACCAGATCGGCGTCGGGCAGCGGGTCTTCGTCTACGACTGCCCCGACGACGAGGACGTCCGCCACGTGGGACACGTCGTCAACCCGCGTCTGGTCGAGGCGGACGGGGACGAGTTCCTCGGCCCCGAGGGCTGTCTGTCGCTGCCCGGGCTGGAGGCGGGCACCGCCCGCTTCGACCGCGCGGTCGTCGAGGGGGTCACCTCCGACGGCAGCCCGGTGCGGATCGAGGGCACGGGCTTCTTCGCCCGCTGCCTCCAGCACGAGTGCGACCACCTCGACGGCACCGTCTACGCGGACCGGGTGACCGGTCTGCGCGCCCGCCTGCTGCGCCGGGCCATCCGCAAGACCTCCTGGGGCCGGGCGGCCGCGCAGCGGTAGCCCGGCCGGCGGCGCCGCGGCCGGGCCCGGGCGTCAGAAGCCCGGGCCGTCCTCGCGGTTGCCGGCGGTGGCCAGGCGGCCCCAGAGCAGGTCGGTGAGGCCGGCCACCAGGTCGGCCCGGGCGCACGGGCGTTCGCCGAGCCACCAGTCCCCGGCGGCGTGCATCATGCCGACGATGCCGTGCCCCCAGATCCGGGCGAGCTGCTCCCCGCCCGGGCCGAGGTCGACGCGTTCGCCCACCACCTGCGCCAGTTCCTCGCCGAGCCGGCGCAGCAGCGGGGCGGAGTGCAGGCCGACGTCGAAGCCGCGCTCGGAGCTCTGCGAGTCCTCGGCGGGGTGCATCAGGAACCGGTACACCTGGGGGCGGGCCTCGATGGCGGCGAGGTAGGTGTCGAGGGTGGACTCCACCCGGCTGCGGCGCTCGGCCGGGGCGTCGAGCGCGGCCCTCAGCGAGTCGAGCAGGGCGTCGGTGTGCCGGACGGCCAGGGCCTGGTAGAGCCCGGCCTTGTCGCCGAAGTGGCGGTAGAGGATGGGCTTGGTGATGCCCGCCTCCGCCGCGATGGCGTTCATGGAGGCCTTGGGGCCGTCCCTGAGGACGACGCGGTCCGCCGCCTCGAGCAGCTCGCGCCGGCGGCGCTCGCCCGCTCCCGGCTCCGAGGCCCCGGCCTCCTGGGTGGTCTGCATGACGTGTTCTCTCCCCGCCCTTGCGATGGTGCGTGACGCCCACGCAACGTAACACCCCGCACACCCTGACGTTCGAACCGGCGGTGCTTGACAGTGCTTACCGGCCGGTAACAGACTGTGGTCCTTGTTGATGTTACCGGCAGTAACCCGCGGGGCGGGTCTACCGGATGTGGCCGCACGGCCGTGTGAAGCAGCTGGAGGGGACATGGCGGAGTTCACCATGGAGCTCAACGAAGACCAGAAGCAGGTCCGCGACTGGATCCACGGCTTCGCCGCCGACGTGATCCGGCCCGCCGCCGCGGAGTGGGACGAGCGCGAGGAGACCCCCTGGCCCGTCATCCAGGAGGCCGCCAAGGTCGGCATCTACTCGCTGGACTTCTACGCACAGCAGTTCTTCGACCCCACCGGCCTGGGCATCCCGATGGCCATGGAGGAGCTCTTCTGGGGCGACGCCGGCATCGCCCTGTCGATCGTGGGCACCGGCCTCGCCGCCATCGGCGTCCTCGCCAACGGCACCGAGGAGCAGATCGGCACCTGGATCCCGCAGATGTACGGCACCCCGGACGACGTGAAGGTCGCCGCCTTCTGCTCCTCCGAGCCGGACGCCGGCTCCGACGTCGGCGCCATGCGCACCCGGGCCGTCTACGACCAGGCCAAGGACGAGTGGGTGCTGAACGGCACCAAGACCTGGGCCACGAACGGCGGCATCGCCAACGTCCACATCGTCGTCGCCGTGGTCGACCCCGAGCTCGGCACCAAGGGCCACGCCTCCTTCATCGTCCCGCCGGGCACCCCCGGCCTCTCGCAGGGCCAGAAGTTCAAGAAGCACGGCATCCGGGCCTCGCACACGGCCGAGGTGGTCCTGGAGGACGTGCGGATCCCCGGCTCCTGCCTGCTCGGCGGCAAGGAGAAGCTCGACGAGCGGCTCGCGCGGGCCCGGGAGAAGGCGAAGGCCGGGGGTGGTGAGCGGGTGAAGAACGCCGCCATGGCCACCTTCGAGGCCTCCCGCCCGGCCGTCGGCGCGATGGCGGTCGGCACCGCCCGGGCCGCGTACGAGGTGGCCCTCGACTACGCGAAGACCCGCACCCAGTTCGGCCGCCCGATCATCGACAACCAGGGCGTGGCCTTCCAGCTCGCGGACATGCGCACGCAGATCGACGCGGCCCGGCTGCTGGTGTGGCGGGCCTCGTGGATGGCGATCGCGGGCAAGCCGTTCACCGCGGCGGAGGGGTCGATGTCGAAGCTGTACGCGAGCGAGGTGGCGAAGAAGGTCACCGCCCAGGCGGTCCAGATCCTCGGCGGCAACGGCTTCACCCGGGAGTACCCGGTGGAGCGGATGCACCGGGACGCGGCCATCTACACGATCTTCGAGGGCACGAGCGAGATCCAGCGGCTGGTGATCGCCCGCACCC
>NZ_JZWV01000811.1 GCF_000966975.1 Streptomyces katrae
ATCGCCCGCACCCTCTCCGGCATGCCGATCCGCTAGCCGCGGGCTTCACGGACCCGGGGGTGCCCGCCCCCGACGACCCCGCGGGGCCGGTGGGGGGTGTGTGATCCCTGCCACTCCGGGGAGGGGTGGGGGTGGTTGGGTTGGGGTGATCGTCCGGGTTTGAGGGGGCGTTCGCCCCGGGATTGCGGGGCGGGGTGGTCCCGCGCCGCGGAGAAGATCCGGATGGCTGGCATGAGCGCATGGTGAGCGGGCATACACACCGTGAACTCGACCTCGAATACGGGTTCCGTCCGGGGGCGGCGATCAGTAATACTCGCCGCCACCGTGGATCGCGGAATCGACCGGGTGACCACCGGCCCTCCCGCCCCACACTGCGAGGAGGTGCGCCATGTGCTCTCACCAGCCCCCCTGCCCGCCCGCCGACAGCGCCGACCGTGACGCTGCCCGCACCGTGGCCTTCCATCCCGAACAGGGATGGAGCCTGCTCTGCAACGGCGTGGTGGTCTTCGACGACACCGGGGAACTGCTCCCCGAAGGCCGGACGGTGGAACCCCGTCGCCCGGCCCTGGTCTGAGCGAGGAGGCAGCATGCGCCAGCAGCTGATCCGCAAGCCCGTCCCCAAGCCCGCCCCCCGAGACCTGGACCTGCGCACACCGTCGGGCAGACCCCTCCCGTACTGACGGGAGCCCCCGGCTTAAGGCCTCCACCAGCTGGGACTCAGCCGGTGGAGGCCGCCGCACCGCCCCGGAACGCGGTCTCGTACGCCGCGTCGCCGATCGCCGCCCTGGCCTGCCGCTCCCCTTGGTCCCGCAGGGCCGTCAGCGAGGGCGAGCCCATCTGCGGCCGCCCCACCGTGCGCCACCACGCGTGCCCGGTGCCCAGCAACCGCGCCGCCAGTTCCCCGTCGCCCAGGCCGGCCACGGCCGCCGCGAGGATGTCCAGGCCGATCGCGATGCCGAAGCGGTCGTTCAGCAGCCGCTTGCCGGACAGCATCGCCCGTACGTGCCGGGCGGCCTCCGCGTGCCGGCCGAGCCCGAGCGCCGCGACGGCCAGGACGTAGTCCGCGTACGCCCGCATCCAGCGCTCGCCCAGCTCCACGCAGGCCGTGCGCAGCCCCTCCGCCTCCTCGGCGGCCTCCTCGAAGCGCCCGAGGTCGCACAGGGCGTACGCGCTCACCAGCCGGCACAGCAGCAGTCCCGCCCCGCTGCCCTCCCCGCCGTGTCCCGCCCGCGCGGGCGGCCCCGCCAGCGCGAGCGCCCGTACCGGGTCGCCCGGCATCAGGAGCGACACCGACCGCAGGTAGGCGGCGCGCAGCCGCCCCTCGGGGTCGCCCAGCGCCTCGGCGGCCCGTACGCACGCGAGTCCCGTCATCCGGGCCGCCCCCAGGTCGCCCTGGAGCAGCATCGTCAGCCCGAGCGCCCACAGTGCCTGGGCGTGCGCGGCCCCCGTGGGCGGGACCTGGGTCAGGGCCCGTTCCAGGAAGTTCCGGCCCTCCTGGAGGTGGCCGCAGGAGAACCAGAAGAACCACAGGGCCCCGGCCATCTCCAGGGCGGCCTCGGGGTCCGTCCCGAGCAGGTGTTCCAGGGCGGTGCGCAGCTGCGCGTGCTCGGCGCTCATCCTGCGGTACCAGTCCACCTGCGCCGGCCCCATCCAGGCCTCTTCGGCGGCCCTGGCGAGGGCGGCGTACCAGTGGGCGTGGCGGTCCGTGACGGTCCGTACCTCGTCCAGCTCCGCCAGCCAGTCGTGGCCGAACTCGCGGATGGTGTCCAGCATCCGGTAGCGGGTCTCGGACCCGCGCTCCCGCGACCGGCGCACCACGGACTTCGCGACCAGCCCCTCCAGCAGCCGCTCCACCCCCGCCGCGGGCAGGGGCCCGCCCGCGCACACCGTCCGGGCGGCGGCCAGGTCGAAGTCCCCGGCGAACACCGACAGCCGGGCCCACAGCAGCCGCTCCAGCGGCTCGCACAGTTCGTGGCTCCATCCGATGGTGGTGCGCAGAGTCCGGTGCCGGGCCGGGAGCACGGCGCGGCCGGTGTCGGAGAGCACCTCGAAGCGGGCGCCCAGCAGCCGCGCCATCCGCTCCAGGGTCCACAGCCGCAGCCGGGCCCCCGCCAGCTCCAGTGCGAGCGGGATGCCGTCCAGGCGGCGGCAGACCTCGGCGGCGAGGGCGGCCCGGGCGGGGTCGGCGAGGGCGGCGGCGGCCTGTGGGGAGGCGGTCATGACGCGGGCCCGGAAGAGGGTGAGGGCGTCGCTCTCGGGTCCCTCGCAGGGCAGCGGGCGGACCTCCAGCACGGCCTCGCCGGGGGAGCCCAGCCGTTCGCGGGAGGTGACCAGCACCGTCAGGCCGGGTGCGGACTGCAGGAGTTCGCCCACCAGGTGCCGGACGGGGGCGACCAGGTGCTCGCAGGTGTCGAGGACCAGCAGCAGGGTCTTGTCGGCCATCCACGTACAGAGTTCCTCGTCGAGGGACTGCCCGGCGTGGGCGGCGACGCCGATGGTCAGGCCGAGGGTGTGGGCGAGGGTGGTGGTGAGGAGTCCGGGGTCGCGCAGGGGGGAGAGCTCCACCCACCAGACGCCGTCGGGCCGGGCCCGGCCGCGGCGGGCGGCGGCGGCCCGCAGGGCGAGCCGGGACTTGCCGACTCCGCCCACCCCGGTCAGGGTGATCAGTCTTCGTTCGTCCAGCAGGCCGCCGAGGCGGTCGAGTTCGGCCTCACGGCCGACGAAGCTCGCCGTCTCCGGCGGCAGGTTTCCCGGCACGGCGCCAGATTCTGACGCATGGTCGCCACTGTCGGCACCTGCCTGACCGTGGTTGACCGAGTACTCACCGAACACGGTTGTATTGTGCGCGATCTCATTGCGCGGCAGTGCCGTTCGGGCCGGATCGGCCGCGGTGGGCCGCTGGGGGCCGCTCCGCGGGGGTCAGCCGGCCAGGGTGATCCGCCGTTCCTCGGAGAAGGCGCCCCAGTTGCCGTCCGGCAGGCGGGCACGGAGTTTCAGGGTCCAGACGGTGCCGGCGGGTTCGGTCGTGGTGAGGCGGTAGGAGGCCCGGCCCCGCGGCACCGCTCCGGCGCCGAACTGGATGACCGTGACGGGCCGGTCGTCGACGTAGAGCTGGTACTCGCTCGTCTCGTGGCCGGTGTCGGGGGCGGTCCAGCCCAGGTCGACCGTGCCGGGGGAGACGGCGGCGGTGAACGCGCCGGGGGCGGTGCCGGGGCCCTGGGCGGGGTCGGCGGGGGTGGTCACGGCGACCGCCGGCCCGTCGGGGGAGCTGTTGTCGGAGCCGTCGCGGGCGCGGACGGTGAAGGAGTAGGCGGTGCCGGGCTGGAGCCCGGTGAGGGTGGTGGAGCTCTCGGCGGCGCCGGCCGTGTGGATCCGGACCCCGCCCTGGTAGACGTCGTACGCCGTCACGCCCGTGTCGTCCGTGGCCGGGCTCCAGCTCAGGCGGACCGTCCGGGGGCCTTCGGCGCGACCGGTGGTGGCGGGCGGGGCGGTGGGCGGCAGGTGGTCCTCGGCCCTGGCGGCGGGGGTGGTGGCCCGCGCGGCGGGGCCGGGCGCGGAGTGGTTCCCGGCGGCGTCCCTGGCGCGGACGGTGAAGGCGTAGGCGGTCTGCGGGGTGAGGCCGGTGACGTCCACCATGGTCTTCTCGGCGGGGAGTTCCCGCACCAGCCGGCCGTCCTGGAACACCTGGTAGCCGGTGACCCCGTCGGCCGGGGCGGCCCGCTCCCACATGACGTGGACCGAAGTGGCGCTGCCCGCCCGGGCGGTGAGCCCGCCGGGGGCGTGCGGGGGCGTGGTGTCCTCGTCCGCCCCGCAGGCCGTCAGCGCGGGGGCGAACAGGCAGAGGACGAGCGCCGAGAGTACCGCCCCGGCGCGGCGCGGGGCCGTGATGGGTCGCACGGGGTGCCTTCCTCGTACGTGCTCTCGTAAAGGTCTAGACATATATGGCACGGCCGGGGGTGGCCGGACAAGACCCCGGTGGCCGGGACATGGCGTCCGTATGGCCGGGTTCGTCTTCTTCTGATCTCGTCTGGCATTATTGCGATCTCTTTGCAATAACAGATGATCTTAAACAGGGATGTGCACAGCATGACGGCCCGGAACGTACGGGGAGCCGCGGGCGCGGCGCTCGCCACCGCACTCATCACGGGCATCACGGCCTGCTCCCACCCCGCGGCCCCCGCCTCGGCCGACTCGGCCGTCGTCGGGATCGCCAACGAACCGGACAGCCTCAGCCCGCTCCTCGGCTACGGCAAGGACGGCAACTCCAAGATCTTCGACGGGCTCCTCACCCACGACGCGGACATGAAGCTGAGGCCCGCGCTCGCCGAAGCCCTCCCCGAGGTCTCCGCCGACGGCCGCACCTACACCTTCCGGCTCCGCCAGGGCGTGAAGTTCAGCGACGGCGAGCCCTTCTCCGCCAAGGACGTCGAGTTCACCTACCGCACCATCCTCGACCCGAAGACCAACAACGCCTCCAGGACCGAGCTGGACGCGATCGAGAGCGTCACCGCCCAGGGCCCCGACCGGGTCGTCTTCACCCTCAAGTACCCCTACGCGCCCTTCGCCGAGCGGACCGTCCTGCCCATCGCCCCCGAGCACGTCGCCGGCCGGCAGGACGTCAACAGCGGCGAGTTCACCACCAGGCCCGTCGGCACCGGCCCCTACGTGCTCACCGGCTGGTCCAAGGGCGAGAAGCTCAGCTTCAAGGCCAACCCCGGCTACTGGGGCGGCGAGCCCGCCGTGAAGAACTTCACCATGGCCGTCATCAAGGACGACGACGTCCGCGCCACCCGGCTGCGCTCCGGCGAGCTCGACGCCGCGATCCTGCCGCCCAACCTCGCCCGCGGCTTCGCGAAGGACTCCTCCCGCAAGACCTACGCGGCCAAGACCTTCGACTACCGCAACGTGACCCTGCCGACGCACAACCCCGTCACCGGTGACGTGGCCGTGCGCCGGGCGCTGGACATCGCCGTCGACCGGCAGGCCATGGTGGACAAGCTCCTCGACGACGCGGGCAAGGCCGCCTACGGGCCCGTGCCCACCGACAGCCGCTGGTTCACCCCGGGCACCGAGCGCCCGTACGACCTCGAACGGGCCAGGCAGATCCTGGACGAGGCCGGCTGGAAGACCGGCGAGGACGGCATCCGCGTCAAGGACGGGGTCCGCGCGGCCTTCCCACTCTGGTACACCTCCGGCGACAAGATCCGCCAGGACCACGCCCTCGCCTTCGCCTCCGACGCCAGGAAGGCCGGTATCGAGGTGAAGACCGAGGCCGGGACCTGGGAGGTCATCGAACCCCGGATGAAGACCGACGCCGTCCTCGCAGGCGGCGGCTCCCCGGCCGACCCCGACTTCGACCAGTACCAGCTGCTGACCTCCTCCCTCGCGGGCGACGGGTTCAACAACATGGCCCGGTACGACAACCCGGCCGTCGACCGCGCCGTCGCCGACGGCCGCACCAGCGGCGACCCGGCCACCCGCAAGGCCGCCTACGACACCGTGCAGCGCGAGCTCGCCCAGAACCCCGGCTACGTCTTCCTCACCCACATCGACCACCTCTACGTGGTCGGCGACAAGTGGGAGGGCCTGACCACCCAGGTCGAACCGCACGACCACGGCCTCGGCTCCGGCCCCTGGTGGAACGTGGAGACCTGGAAGCCGAAGCAGAAGTGACCGCCCTTCCCCCGCGCCCGCCCTGGGGGCCGATGGCCCGGATGACCGGGCGGCGGATCCTCTCCGCCGCCCCGGTCCTGCTCGCCGTCACCCTCGGCGTCTTCGCCGTCGCCGCGCTCTCCCCCTTCGACCCGGTCAAGGCCTACGCCGGCACCGCCGGACTCACCGCCTCCGCGGCCGAACTCGACCAGCTGCGCGCCAACCTCGGCGTGGACCGCCCGCTCCTCGACCGCTGGTGGGACTGGCTCACCTCCGCGCTCACCGGCGACCTCGGGAACTCCACGGTCCTGCGCCGGCCCGTCGCCGACGCCATCGCCGAACGCCTCGGCTGGTCGGCGCTGCTCNGACTGGCTCACCTCCGCGCTCACCGGCGACCTCGGGAACTCCACGGCGCTGCTCGCCGGCTGCGCCTTCGCCGTCGCCGTCCTCCTCGGCACCGCCCTCGGCGTGCTCGCCGCGCGCCGCCCGGGCGGACCGCTGGACCGGGTGGCCGGCGCCCTCGCCTACACCCTGGAGGCCGCACCCGCCTACTGGCTCGGACTGCTGGCCGTCTGGCTCTTCTCCGTACGGCTGGGCGTCCTGCCCTCCGGCGGACTCACCGACGCGGCCGCCACCGCGGTCACCCCCGGCCAGGTCGCCTCCCACCTGGTGCTGCCCGCGCTGGTGCTCGGGATCTCCCAGCTGCCCTGGTTCTTCCTCTACGTACGCCAGGGCGTCGCCGACGCCCTGGACGAGGACCCCGTACGCGGGGCCCGCGCCCGGGGCCTGTCGCAGCGGCGGGTCCTGCTGGGGCACGCCCTGCGCTCCGGGATGCTCCCGATGCTGACGCTCATCGGCTCCCGGGTGCCCGAGCTGATCACCGGCGCCCTGCTGGTGGAGACCGTCTTCAGCTGGCCCGGCATCGCCGCCGCCACCGTGCAGGCCGCCACCTCGGTGGACTTCCCGCTGCTGGCCGCGCTGACGGTACTCGCCACGGCCGCGGTCCTGGCCGGCAACCTGCTGTCCGACCTGCTCTACGGGCTCGCCGACCCGAGGGTGGGCTTCGATGGCTGAAGCCCCCCTCTGGCGCACCCGTGGCCCCGGCCGCCGCTCCACCCGCGCCCTGCGGGTACGGGGCTCGGCCGCCGTGGCCCTGCTGCTCGCCCTGGCCGTGCTGCTGGTGCCGCCGCTGGTCCAGCTCGACCAGCAGGCCGTCGACCTCTCCGCGAAACTGCTCCCGCCCTCGTGGGCGCACCCCTTCGGCACCGACGACGTGGGCCGGGACCTGCTGCTGCGGTGCGTCTACGGGCTGCGGGTGTCCCTGCTGGTCGGCTTGGTCGCGGCGCTCGTCGCCACCGTCGTCGGCACGGCCGTCGGCGCGGCCGCGGGGGCGCTCGGCGGCTGGACCGACCGGCTGCTGATGCGGGCCGTCGACACCCTCTCCTCCGTCCCGCACCTGCTGCTCGGCGTATTCGTCGTCGCCCTGTTCCGGCCCGGCGTCTGGCCGGTGGTGGCGTCCGTGGCGGTCACCCACTGGCTGTCCACGGCCCGGATCGTGCGCGCCGAGGTGCTCTCGCTGCGCGGCCGGCCGTACGTGGACGCGGCCGTCTCCGGCGGAGCCTCGCGGTGGCGCGTCGCGGTCCGCCACCTGCTGCCCGGGGTGCTGCCGCAGGCCGGGCTCGCCGCGGTGCTGATGGTTCCGCACGCCATGTGGCACGAGTCCGCCCTGTCCTTCCTCGGCCTCGGCCTGCCCGCCCACCAGGCCAGCCTGGGCACCCTCGTGCAGGGCGGCCGCGGCTCGCTGCTCGCCGGCGACTGGTGGCCCACGCTCTTCCCCGGCCTGCTGCTGATCCTCCCGACCCTGGCCATCGCCGGCCTCGCGGGCGCCTGGCGCGACCGCCTGAACCCCCGCCGACGCTCGGAGCTGAGCCTGTGACCCGTCCCGACCGTACCCCGACGACGCCGGGACCGGACGTGCTGCGCGTGCGGGGGCTCTCCGTGCGCTTCCGGATGGCCGGCGGGCGGTACGTCGAAGCCGTCTCCGACGCGGAGTTCCGGCTGGGGGCGGGGGAGTGCCTCGTGCTCGTCGGGGAGAGCGGCTGCGGGAAGTCCGTCCTCGCCTCCGCCCTGCTCGGGCTCCTCCCCGGCAACGCCGAGACCGCCGGATCCGCCCTCCTCCCCGACGGCCTCGACCTGCTCGCCGCCGACGAGGACACCCTGGCCCGCACCGTACGGGGCCGGCGCGTCGCCCTGGTCCCGCAGAGCCCCGCCGCCCACCTCACCCCGGTCCGCACCGTCCGCTCCCACCTGGAGGAGACCGTCCGGGAACTCACCGGCTCCCGCACCCCACGCGCGGCCGCCGAGGCCGCGGCCGCCCGGGCCGCCTTCCCCGCGAGCCACCTCGACCACCACCCCCACCAGCTGTCCGGCGGCCTCGCCCAGCGCGCCGCCACCGCCCTCGCCCTCGTCGGGGACGCCCCCCTGCTGCTCGCCGACGAGCCGACCACCGGCCTCGACCGGGACCTCGTCGAGCGCACCGCCGACGAACTGCGCGCCCACACCCGGGACTCCGGCCGCGCCCTGCTGATGATCACCCACGACCTGGCCGCCGCCCGGCGCATCGCCGACACCGTCGCCGTCATGTACGCGGGCCGCATCGTCGAACTCGCAGCCGCCGAAGCCTTCTTCGGCGAGCCCGGCCCGCGCCACCCCTACGCCCGCGGCCTGCTCGACGCCCTGCCCGAGCGGGCCTTCACCCCGATCCCGGGCGCCCCGCCCGAGCTCGGCGACCTGCCGCCCGGCTGCGCCTTCGCACCCCGCTGCGCCCTCGCCGACGCCACCTGCCGGACCGTCCGGCCGCCGCTCACCGAAGGGGTGGCCTGCCACCGTGCTTGAGCTCAAGGGCATCACCGCCGGATACGACCGCCGCAGCCCCGTCGTCCGCGACGCCCACCTCGCCCTGCACCCCGGCGAGGCCCTCGGCCTGCTCGGGCCCAGCGGCTGCGGCAAGTCCACGCTGGCCCGGGTCGCCGCCCTGC
>NZ_JZWV01000812.1 GCF_000966975.1 Streptomyces katrae
TGCACCGGCCCGACCGGGGGACGGTGGTCCTCGACGGCCGCGCGGTGACCGGCTTCCGGCACCGGGCCCCGCGCTCCCTGCGCACGAGCGTCGGTGTGGTCTTCCAGCAGCCCCGGCTCTCGGCGGACCCCCGCCTCAGGCTGCGCGACCTCGTCGCGGAACCACTCCGCGCCACGGGCCGTCGTAACGAGGCGGACGCGGCGGTGGACGCCCTCGCCGGCCGGGTCGGCCTCGGGGCGGACCTCCTCGCCCGGCGCCCCCACGAGGTCAGCGACGGCCAGCTGCAGCGCGCCTGTCTGGCCCGGGCGCTGGTGCTGCGGCCGCGCTGGCTGGTGTGCGACGAGATGACCGCGATGCTCGACGCCTCCACCACGGCCGCCCTCGTCGGCGTGGTGGAGGAGTACCGGAGGGAGACCGGAGCCGGTCTGCTGGCCGTCGGACACGATCCGGTGCTGCTCGGCCGCTGGTGCGACAGCACGGCGAACTGGGGTGACATCAACCGGAGTTGATCAAGTGTTGCGCCCGTGTGAATCATCCCGCCCGTCCATGGACTCCTCGGGCAGTGCGATCTACCGTCTGGCGGCGGCGCGATGTCAGACGTGATGTCAACAACACTGGACGAGAGGGAGGAAGCCCGGATGTTCCGAAGAACGCTGAACTGCGCTGCGGTCCCCGCCATCGCCGCCCTGACGGTACTGGCGGGGACCGCCCCGGCCCACGCCGACCAGATCCCCCAGGCCCCCGGCCACCGCCTGGTCAGCCACTACGACGGCGCCCCCGCGGCCGCCGCCCCGCTGCGGGGCGAGGCCCCGCCGCAGCACCCCTTCCTCGCGCCCAACGGCCGCAGCGGCATGCACTCCGACGCCGGCGGCAGCGCCACCTCGCCCTGGTCCGGGCCGCTCGGCAGGAACCCGCGGGTCACCAGCGAGAAGATCGCCGCGCTCGGCGGGGAGTGCGCCACCGCCACCTTCGACGCGGGCGGCCGCCTCGTCACGGTCTGCGGCACCTTCTCCGGCTTCGAGGTCAAGCTCCTGGAGCCCCGTACGCTCGCCACGCTTGCGGAACACAAGCTCCCGCAGCGCTCCTCGACGGTCGAGGCGATCACCTCGCTCGACTTCTCGAAGATCTTCAAGGACACCTCCGGCGGCGCCTACTTCTACCTGGACGACCAGGACCGCGCGGTACTGGCCGACTCCCGCCAGCACGTCCTGCGCCTGGCCCACTCCCAGAACCCCGACGGGAGCTGGAGGTTCACCGTCGACGGCGACTGGGACCTCACCGGCCAGGTCCCGCACGACTGCGTCAGCTGGACCAACCTGTGGCCCAGCGGCACCTGCGACCCCGTCACCTCGGTCATGCCCGACTGGAACGGCCTCATCTGGTGGGTCACCCGCCAGGGCCGCGTCGGCACCGTGGACCCGCAGACCTCGCGCATCCGCTCCATCCGGCTGGAGGGCGAGGAGATCCAGAACTCCTTCTCGGTCGCCGAGGACGGTGTCTCCATCGTCAGCGACCACGCCCTCTACAGCTTCCACGCCGGCGCGGACGGCACCCCCGAGGCGCTGTGGCGCCAGACGTACGACCGCGGGACCGGGACCAAGCCCGGCTCCGTGAACCAGGGTTCGGGCACCACCCCGGACCTCTTCGGCAACGGCTACGTCGCCATCACCGACAACGCCGACGACCGGATGAACGTCCTGGTCTACCGGCGGGGTGCCGACGTCCCCGCCGACCGGCGGCTGGTCTGCAAGGTGCCCGTCTTCGGCTCCGGCGCCTCGACCACCGACAACTCCCTGATCACCTGGGGCAACAGCATCGTCGTCGAGAACAACTACGGCTACGAGAACG
>NZ_JZWV01000813.1 GCF_000966975.1 Streptomyces katrae
TGGGCAAGTCGGTCGTCGGCGGCGTCAGCCGCATCGACGTCCGCCCGGACGGCAGCGGCTGCGACACGGTCTGGGAGAGCGCGATCCGCTCCCCGTCCGTGGTCCCCAAGCTCTCCGCCGGCAACGGGCTGCTCTACTTCTACGAGAAGGAGCCCAACTCCTGGGGCATCGACGCCTGGTACCTCACGGCGGTGGACTTCCGCACCGGTGAGCGCCGCTGGCGGCAGCTGACGGGCACGGGCCCGCTGTACGACAACAACTGGGCGCCGATCACCCTCGGCCCCGACGGCACGGCCTACGTCGGCGTGTTCAACGGCATCGTCGCGGTCCGCGACGCCGGCTGACCCCCGTTCGTACGTCGGCCCGGCCGGGCTCCCCGCCCGTCCCCCGGGCGGGGGGTCACTTCTTCAGCCCCGCGCAGGCGTCGGAGCGGGAGCCGGGGGGCAGCAGCCGGGTCTCGGGGCCGGTGAGGGCCCGGGCGGCCAGGCCGCAGGCGCGCCGGCGCCACGCCTCCGGGTCCAGCGGCAGCACGTCCACGGTCGAGCCGTCCGCCCAGGCGAGCCGTGTGCCGTCCGCGGACCAGTCGCCGGTGGCGCCGTATCCCGGGGTGAAGTGGTACTTCTCGGTGCCCCGGGCCACGTCCCAGAAGGTGAAGGAGTTCATCGTGCCGGCCGTGCTGAGCGTGGAGGCCTCGGGGAATCCGTTGAGCCACTGGACCCCCCGGTAGGCGAGGCTCTTCCAGGTCCGGTTCCCGTCCTTGCCGGGCTTCTGGTCCATGTCCAGGGTCTCGAGCTGCCCGTCGGTGGTCACCACGGTGAGCAGCCGGCCGGCCGGGTCGAAGGACATCTGCCGGATGGGCCCGCCGGGCGCGTTGACCGTCTCGGCGGGCTGCCCCTTCTCGAAGTCCCAGAGGAGGATCTTCTCCCCGTCCGTCCGGACGGCCGCCTGCCGGTGGCCCGGGCGGGGCACGGTGAAGACGGCGGAGGCCGCCTCCGACAGGGCGATGTGCTCCTGGAGCGGCGGCCGGTACACGGCGCCCGCCGGGGCCCCGGTCCTCAGGTCCCATCGCGAGACGTAGGAGACGGCCGAGACCACCGCGTGGTCGTCCCCGTCGAACCACATGTTCACCCAGGCCGGAGTACGGCCGGTACGGGGGTCCTCATGGGCCGGATCGATACCCGGGGGAGCGGGCGGGGTGATCCTGCGGGCCTCGGCGAGCGCGGGGCCGCCGCCCTCCGGCGGCTTCACGTCCCACACCAGTACCCCCAGGCCGTCGGCCGTGACCGTCAGCAGCCGCTTGCCGTCGGGGCTGAACTGCGGGTAGAGCTTGGCGAGCTGCGCCGACGGCTTCAGGGCGGCGAGCTGCCGCCGCGAGGCCAGGTCCCACAGCCGCAGGCCCCGGCCGTCCGCGTCGACGGTGACCGCACGCCCGTGATCGACGTCCACGGTCCTGATGAGGCTCGTCAGCATGGCACTGTCGAAAGCGGTCGGGGCGGGCACCTTGGCCAGGACCACCGTGCCGCCCGAGCTGACGGCCAGCCTCATCGCCTCCGGAGGGCCGGCCAGGCTGATGGCCGGCAGCCGGGCGCTGCCCGCGATGAACTCGTCCCGCTGCTCGGGAGCGGGCAGGTCGAGCGTGGCCGGCAGCCCCTCCTGGAGGTCGAGGACGAGGAACCGGTACCGGCCGAACTGCGCGCCGAACCGCTGCGCGGGATTGACCATGAACCTCCCGGTCCGGTCGAGCCGGGGCACGTACAGCGGGCAGATCAGGCCCAGCTGGCCGGTGCTGTACTGACGTTTCACCTTCGGCTGTCCGGCCAGGTCCCAGACCTGCAGCACCCCCTCCGTCGTGCACCGGACGAGGGTGGAGCCGTCCCCGCTGACCGTGACCGGTCCGGTCTCCTGGCTGCCCCAGGGGTCCTCGTCGCGGTGCCCGTCGGCAAGCCGCCAGCGCACGAGCCGGCCGTTCGCCCCCGCCGCGGCACCCTCCGGCAGGATCCGGCCGATCACGGTGTCGGCGTCCGGCCCGAACCAGGCCTGGGACACGGTCCACCCGTCGGGCGGGGCCAGGCGGGCGCCGACCCGCTGTCCGGTGGCCGCCTCCCATACCGAGACCCCCTCGCGGGGGACGGCGGCCAGCACGCGCCGCCCGCCGGCGTCGAAGCGCAGGTCGGTGGCGGCCCGGGCGTTCTGCTCGTACTCCTCGCTGCCGCGCAGCTCCACCGTGCGCCAGTTGCCCTCCGCCACCCGGATGCCCACCGTGAGGCGGCCCTCGTAGGTGGAGTTGACCGCGGCGCGGCCGTCGGGGGAGGCGGTCACCAGGCGGGTGTGCCGGTTGATCCGGCCCCAGTGGGGCGGCCCCTCGCCCAGGTCGGCCGCGTTGACGTCACCGCCGACCAGGCCGACCGTCAGGCGGCCGCCGTCCTCGCTCAGGGAGGTGTCCCGTACCTCCCCCTTGCCCTCCCACACGATCCGCTCGACGTGCCGCGTCCGCACGTACTGCTCGAACAGGGCCGTCTCCGCCTCCGGCCCCGGAGCCGTGCGGTACGCGGCGCTGTCCATCAGGGCCGAGGTGGCGAGGGAGACGTCGTCCAGCCGGGCCGCCAGCTGGGCCAGTTGCGGTGAGGCCGCGCGCCGCAGGTCCTCGTCCAGCTTGCCGTTCGCCCCGTAGAGGAACCAGGAGGCGACCAGGGCCGTGGCCAGCGCGATGCTCAGGGCGACGATGCCCGCCCGCTTGACCCGGGCGTTCTTCCGGGCCTGCTCGGCCTCCTCGGCGCGCCGGGAAAGGCTCGCCTGGAGGAACTCCCTTTCCCGTGGCGAGAGTTCGTTCCCCCGGTCCTGGGTCTGGGTGACGGCCGTGTCCAGCGGGGCGCCCGTCAGGAGCTGGTCCCGGGGCCTGTCCAGCTCCTGCCAGCGGTCGAGGTCGTGGCGGAACCCGGCACGCCAGATGAGGAACTCCCGGTCCTGCGCCACCTGACGGGCCAGGGTGGGCCAGGCCCCGATCAGCGCCTCGTGCGCCAGTTCCACGCTCTGGCCGCGCTCCGGGTCCCCGCCGACGACCAGGATCCGCCGCTCCGCGAGCCGGCCGGCGATGCGCCAGCGCTCCTCCCCGGCCTCGGCCCGGCCCAGCACCGCCCGCAGCGGGGCCTCGCTGCCCGGCACCAGTCTGACCAGTGCCGTCAGCAGCCGCAGGGCCTCCTCCCGGTCGGCCTCCCCGACGCATTCCCGCCAGGCGGCCTCCGCGTGCCGGCCCAGCGCTCCCTTGACCCCGCCGATCTCCTCGTACGAGTCGAACCGCATTCGCCCCAGGGCCTGTTCGTCCCACAGCCGGGCCAGGACGAAGCCGAGCAGGGGCAGGGATCCGGGCTCGGTTCCGGCGTCGTCCAGCATCCTGGCGACCAGCCCGGGGTCGTAGGAGACGGAGGGGACGCGGGCGAGGGGCCGCAGGATGACCTCGGCCAGCTGGGCGCGGCTCATCTGCAGCAGCGGCCGGACCGTGGCCCGGGCCAGGGCCGGGCCGAGGACGGTATGGGACAGGGCCGCTTCCATGAAGTCGGTCCGGAGCGTGAGGAGCACCCGCAGCCCGGGGGGATGCGGATCGGGGAAGAGCAGTCCGACGGTGTCGTCGTCCGCCCGCCGGGGGCCGGACAGGAGCGCCTCGGCCTGGTCCAGCACGACGAGCAGCCGTTCGGAGCGCACCCCCAGGGCCAGCCGGGCGGCCACCGCCAGACCGTGCCGGTCCAGGGACTCCTCCAGCTCCCGCAGCGCGGCCGCCCCGACCCGCGGCTCCGGCCGGGCCAGCCGGGCGAGCTCCGCCGCCAGGGCGGTGCGCACCGGCAGCCCCTCGGCGGCCCGTACCACCAGTACCTCGTGGCCGCGCGCCCGCAGCCGGGGCGCGATTCCGGCCAAGGCCAGCGAGGACTTCCCGGAGCCGGAGGAGCCGATCAGGGCCACGCAGGGGCGGGGGCCGGAGTTCAGGAGGGCGGTCAGGTCCGAGGCCTCGGTGTCCCGGCCGAAGTACACCTCGGCGTCGGACTCCTGGTAGGTGGCGAGGCCGCGGAACGGGGAGGCCGGGGTGAGGACGGGGGCGAGCGGGGGGACCTCCGCGATCAGGGTCCGGGTGGGGATCATGAAGCTCTGCCGGGCTCCCGAGAGCTGGGCGGCCACGACCATCCCCACGACGGCCCCGGTCCGCTCGTCCCAGACGGGGCTGCCGCTGAAGCCCTTGTCCACGGCGACGCCCTGCTGGTCGGCGCCGGACAGCTGCACCCATCCCTCGGCGGTCGGTCCGCGCAGCCGGCCGGCGTGCCAGACGCCGCCGGGGGAGGAGGAGGGGAACCCCGCCACCCGCACCGGGTGCTGCCACACGCTCGGCGGGGAGGCCATGACCAGCGGGGCCGCGCCCGGGACCGGGGAGCCCAGCCGCAGCACGGCGACGTCCCCGGTGCCGTCGTCCCGCAACGGCACCCAGTGCGCCACCTCCGCGGTGGCGGCCGGGCCGGCGGCGGCGCCCGACAGGGGCCGGTCGAGGACGAGGGCGCCCAGCGGAGCGGGGACCTGCCCGCGCGGCAGTCCCAGGGCGTCGGCGACCACGTGGGCGCAGGTCAGGGCCAGGTCCGGGGCCACGAGGAAGCCGACTCCGCCGACCGTC
>NZ_JZWV01000814.1 GCF_000966975.1 Streptomyces katrae
TTCCAGGTCAGGGTCACCGAGAAATTGGCCTCGGTGGCGGTGCTCGCGATCACCACGTCCGCCTCGGCCGACAGGGAGACCCCGAACTCGAGGGTGATCTCGTCCGGGCGGTGGACCATCCCGCCCAGCCGGCTCACGAAGCTGTCGGCGACCGGCCGGACGGCGTCCACCATGTCCCCGAAGGTGCGCGAGGCCCGGGCCACCGCGCCGCCACCGCCGCGCCCGACGCGCGCCAGCGACTCGTCCACCTCGCGGATCTGCACCCGTAACACTCCGTCGGTGCCGTCCCCCAGCGGGACCTCGACCGTGCGCACGTCGGTGCCCATGCCGACCACCCTCCCCGTCGCCCAGTGGCCCGGTGTCAATGCAACTCTCCCATGCTGCGGGGGAGTTGGGGCAAGACCGAGGGGCATGTGCGCCCGGGATGGCCGAAATCGGGTCGCCCGGCGGCCATGGCCGCCGGGGGCGCGGACTACACGGCGGACTCCAGCTGCCGCCGCGGCGCGGGGTCCGGCCCGTCCGCCGGGTCCGGACCGTCCGGTTCCTCCCGCGGTCCCGGCGCGGCCGGGCGCGCGGAGCGTGCGAGGTCGAGGCTGGCCTCCAGGTCGTCCAGGGCGAGGCGGGCCGCGACGATCCGCTCCCGGACCTCGTCGGCCGCGTCCATGTCCCGGCNCGCCCGCTC
>NZ_JZWV01000815.1 GCF_000966975.1 Streptomyces katrae
CGCGTCCATGTCCCGGCCCGCCCGCTCCCGGGCGCGGGCGTCGGCCTCCTCCATCTCCCGCGCCTCGTCCAGCGAGTTGAGCACCACCCCGATCAGCACGTTGACCAGCACGAACGAGGCCAGCAGCGCATAGGAGGCGTAGTAGACGATGCTGAACCGGGAGATCTCCAGCCCGGCCCGGACGGCGTCGGTGAGCCCGTCCAGGGTGGTGAGCAGGAACAGGGTGAGCGCGGCCCGGCCGATCGAACCGTAGTGCTGCGGGTCGGAGTGCGCGAAGCAGACCCAGCCGACCATCGCGTACACGTACACCACCAGCGCCCCGACGAACAGGAAGCTCGCCGTACCCGGCAGGCTGCGCCCGACCGCGAGCAGCAGGATGCGCAGGTGGGGCAGGAAGCGGGCGGTGCGCAGCACGCGGGCGAGGCGCAGCAGCCGCAGCACGGTGGTGTTCGACCGCAGGAACGGCAGGAAGGCCGAGGTGACGATCAGCAGGTCGAAGATGTTCCAGGGGTCCCGGAAGAATGCTTTCGGCCGGTCCGCGTAGGAGCCCAGGCGGAGCACCATCTCCAGCGTGAACAGGACGAGGCAGCCGTTCTCCGCCAGTTGCAGGATCCGGCCCTGGGACGCGGCCAGGCCGCTGTACGTCTCCGCCCCCATCAGCCCCGCGTTGATCAGGATCACGACGAAGACGCCCATGCCGAAGGAGGGGGCCTCGGTGATCCCCCGGCAGTGACCGGCAAGTCTTCCGCGGCCGGTGCCGGCCGGCATGGTGTCCGTCATCTGTCTCCTCGTACTCGTACTCGTGGCTCACGCCCGGCGCACGCGCCGGTCCGTTCTTCTAACGCGGTACGGCCGCACGGGTTTCAGCGGGGACCCTGGGCGCACGAACCGCCCAGGGGGCGTCAAGGAAGCGTCAGGATCGGTCGGTTGACGTGCACATACGGCCGGGTGGCGGAGGAGAGCCCGCACGGCGAGGGCTCGATCGCCATGCTGGAGCGGCTGCTGTCCTTCTGGAAGGGCAAGCTCTTCGTCCTCACCCTCCTCGGG
>NZ_JZWV01000816.1 GCF_000966975.1 Streptomyces katrae
GCGGCGACCGACTTCCTGATCACCATCACCCTGTCGGCCGCCGACGCCACGGCCCACATGGTCGAGAACCCCCACCTGACCAGGTGATCACCGAGCCGCACCTCGTCGCCGACTGGTCGGACGCCCTGACCACCGAGCACGGCAACCCGTTCATGATGATCGCGATCGCGCTCGTCGTCTTCCCCAAGCTGGCCCTCGGCCTCTCCGGCTTCGAGACCGGCGTCGCGGTCATGCCGCACGTCCAGGGCGCCGGCGACGACACCCCCGGCAACCCGGCCGGCCGGATCAGGGGCACCAAGAAGCTGCTCACCACGGCCGCCGTGATCATGAGCAATGGCCGGCCTGCTCAACCTGATGCCGCGCTACCTGCCCCGCTACGGCATGGCCCCGCACTGGGCCCGCGCCCTGCGCCCCATGGTGATCGTCTTCACCCTGATCGCCTTCCTGGTGACCTGGCTCTTCAACGCCGACGTCGACGCCCAGGGCGGCGCCCACGCCACCGGCGTCCTGGTCCTGATCACCTCGGCCGCCGTCGCCGTGACCATCGCCGCCCGCAAGGCCGGCGAACGCGGCTGGACCATCGGCTTCGGGATCATCTCCGCCGTCTTCATCTACACGACCACCGCGACAAGGCCGAGTACCGCGACAAGGTCGCGCAGATCCGCGCCGACAACGACATCGTCGAGGTCACCGTCCTCGACCCGTCCGAGTCCGAATCCGGCCTCAAGGTCCGCGGCGAGGTGCTCCACGACCGCTACCGGGTCCTGACCCTGGAGAGCTCCACCATCCCCAACGCCCTCGCCGCGCTGCTGCTGCACGTCCGCGACGAGACCGGACAGCGCCCGCACATCTGCTTCGAGTGGACCGAGGGCAACCCGATGACCAACTTCCTGAGGTTCTTCCTCTTCGGCCAGGGCGAGGTCGCCCCG
>NZ_JZWV01000828.1 GCF_000966975.1 Streptomyces katrae
GCCACCGGCGCCGCCGGAGCGGTCGTCGACAGCCGGGAGACGCCGAACTTCAGGGACGCCGCGTACGTGTTGTCCGGGTCCAGCCGGCGGAGTTCCTCCGCCAGCAGCTCGGCCGTGTCACGCCGCTTCAGCGCCACCGCACGGTCGGGCTGCCCCGGCATGGACAGCGTGGCCAGCGAGCCGTCCGCGCGGTCCAGGACGATCGAGCCGTCCTTGGTCTCCATGCGCACGGCGGTCAGCCCCGGCCCCCCTGACAGGGTCCGGTTGACCGGGACCCCGAGACGGTCCGCCAGCCACATGGCCAGCAGCTCGCAGCTCGGGTTCTCGTCCTCGCCCTCGACGGTCGCCGAGACGACCGGCGACTGGGGCATCTGGTCCAGCGCGGCGGCCAGCATCGAGCGCCACGGGGTGATCCGGGTCCAGGACAGGTCCGTGTCACCCGGCGCGTACGCCTCCGCCCGGGCGGCGAGCGTCTCGATCGGGTGCTCGGAGGCGTAGGTGTCCGTGATCCGGCGCTGCCCCAGCGCGCCCAGCGGGTCGCCCGCCAGGTCCGCCGGAGCACCCTCCGGCCACCAGACCACCACGGGGGCGTCCGGCAGCAGCAGGGGCAGTACGACGGACTGGGCGTGGTCGACCAGTTCGCCGTGCAGCCGCAGTACGACGGTTTCGCCGGTACCGGAGTCCGCCCCGACACGGATCTCCGCGTCGAGCCGGGCTTCGCGGCGGCTGCGCGGGGAGCGGCTGACCCGCTTGACCACGACGACGATCCGCGAAGGGTGTTCGTGGGAGGCGTCGTTCGCCGACTTGAGCGCGTCGTACGCGTTCTCTTCATCGGTCACGATCACCAGCGTGAGGACCATGCCGATGGCCGGCGTGCCGATGTCCCGGCGCGCCTGCACCAACGCGGCGTTGATCTTGCTGGAGGTGGTCTCCGTGAGGTCGATCTTCATGGCCGGCGCCAGCTCCGTCCGTCTCGTGCGAGCATCTCGTCCGCCTCGACCGGCCCCCACGTGCCCGCCGGGTACTGCGCGGGCTTGCCGTGCTTGTCCCAGTACTCCTCGATCGGGTCGAGGATGTTCCAGGACAGCTCGACTTCCTGGTGGCGCGGGAAGAGGTTCGCGTCGCCGAGGAGGACGTCGAGGATGAGCCGCTCGTAGGCCTCGGGGCTGGACTCCGTGAAGGACTCGCCGTAGGCGAAGTCCATCGTGACGTCCCGGACCTCCATGGAGGTGCCCGGCACCTTGGAGCCGAAGCGGACCGTCACGCCCTCGTCCGGCTGGACCCGGATGACCAGGGCGTTCTGCCCCAGCTCCTCGGTCGCGCCCGACTCGAACGGCAGGTACGGCGCCCGCTTGAAGACCACTGCGATCTCGGTCACCCGGCGGCCCAGGCGCTTGCCCGTGCGCAGGTAGAACGGGACGCCCGC
>NZ_JZWV01000829.1 GCF_000966975.1 Streptomyces katrae
AGGTAGAACGGGACGCCCGCCCAGCGGCGGTTGTTGATCTCCAGGCGGATGGCCGCGTAGGTGTCGGTCTTGGAGTTCGGGTTGATCCCGTCCTCCTCCAGGTACCCCTTGACCTTCTCGCCGCCCTGCCAGGCCGCCGAGTACTGGCCGCGCACGGTGTGCTTGCCCAGGTCCTCGGGGATCTGGACGGCGCTGAGCACCTTGAGCTTCTCCGCCACCAGGGCCTTGGGGTGGAAGGAGCCGGGCTCCTCCATCGCCGTCAGCGCCAGCAGCTGGAGCAGGTGGTTCTGGATGACGTCACGGGCGGCGCCGATTCCGTCGTAGTAGCCGGCCCGGCCGCCGATGCCGATGTCCTCCGCCATGGTGATCTGTACGTGGTCGACGTACGACCGGTTCCAGATCGGCTCGAACATGGTGTTCGCGAAGCGGAGCGCCAGGATGTTCTGGACGGTCTCCTTGCCGAGGTAGTGGTCGATCCGGAAGACCTCGTCCCGGGGGAAGACCTCGTGGACGACCTGGTTGAGCTCTTCCGCGCTCTTCAGGTCGTGACCGAAGGGCTTCTCGATGACGGCACGCCGCCAGGAGCCTTCCTTCTGCGCCAGCCCGTGGTTCTTGAGCTGCTGGACCACCTTGGGGAAGAACTTCGGCGGGACCGAGAGGTAGAAGGCGAAGTTCCCGCCCGTGCCCTGCGCCTTGTCCAGTTCGTCGATCGTCTGCTTGAGCGTCTCGAAGGCCGCGTCGTCGTCGAACTCGCCCTGGACGAACCGGCAGCCCTGCACGAGCTGCTGCCAGACCTCCTCACGGAAGGGGGTGCGCGAGTGCTGCTTGACGGCCTCGTACACCTCCTGGGCGAAGTCCTCGTCCTGCCACTCGCGGCGGGCGAACCCGATCAGCGAGAAACCCGGAGGCAGCAGGCCGCGGTTGGCGAGGTCGTAGACGGCGGGCATGAGCTTCTTGCGCGACAGGTCACCCGTAACGCCGAAAATCACCAGGCCGGACGGTCCCGCGATGCGCGGGAGCCGTCGGTCCTGTGCGTCACGAAGCGGGTTCGCTCCGTTCACCGACAAAATACTCAGTCCTCCGCGGGGGCGAGGCGCTTCAGCTCCGCCTCGGTCGACTTCAGCAGGTCGTTCCACGACGCCTCGAACTTCTCGACGCCTTCGTCCTCGAGCAGCTGCACCACATCGTCGTACGAGATGCCCAGCTTCGCGACCGCGTCCAGCTCGGCGCGCGCCTGCTCGTACGTGCCGCGGATGGTGTCGCCGGTGACCTCGCCGTGGTCGGCGGTGGCCTCCAGGGTCGCCTCGGGCATGGTGTTCACGGTGCCGGGGGCGACCAGGTCCACCACGTACAGGGTGTCCTTGTACGCCGGGTCCTTGACGCCGGTGGAGGCCCACAGCGGGCGCTGCTTGTTGGCGTGCGCCCGGTCCAGGGCGGCCCAGCGGTCGGAGGAGAAGACCTCCTCGTACGCCTCGTAGGCCAGACGGGCGTTGGCGAGGGCCGCCTTGCCCTTCAGGGCCTTGGCCTCGTCGGTGCCGACGGAGTCCAGTGCCGACGGAGTCCAGGCGCTTGTCGATCTCGGTGTCCACGCGGGACACGAAGAAGGAGGCGACGGAGTGGATCTCGGCGAGGTCCAGGCCGGCGGCCTTCGCCTTCTCCAGGCCCGCCAGGTACGCGTCCATGACCTCGCGGTAGCGCTCCAGCGAGAAGATCAGCGTGACGTTGACGCTGATGCCCCGGCCGATGACCTCGGTGATCGCCGGCAGGCCGGCCTTGGTCGCCGGGATCTTGATGAGCGTGTTCGGGCGGTCCACCAGCCAGGCGAGCTGCTTGGCCTCGGCGACGGTCGCCGTGGTGTTGTGCGCCAGACGCGGGTCGACCTCGATCGACACCCGGCCGTCCTGGCCCTGGGTGGAGTCGTAGAGGGGGCGCAGGATGTCGGCGGCGTCGCGGACGTCCGCCGTGGTGATCATGCGGATGGCCTCGTCGACGGTGACCTTGCGGGCGGCGAGGTCGGCGAGCTGCTGCTCGTAGCCGTCACCGCTGCTGATGGCCTTCTGGAAGATCGACGGGTTGGTGGTGACACCGACCACGTGCTGCTGGTCGATCAGCTCGGCGAGGTTGCCGGACGTGATGCGCTTGCGGGACAGGTCGTCCAGCCAGATCGCCACGCCCTCGTCGGAGAGGCGCTTGAGTGCGTCTGTCATCGGAATTGCATCTCCTACTGGTTCTTGTGCCGGGTCAGCGCGCAGCTGCGGCGAGGGAGTCCTTGGCGGCTGCGGTCACGGCTTCGGCGGTGAGGCCGAACTCGCGGAACAGCACGGCGCCGTCCGCCGAGGCACCGAAGTGCTCCAGCGAGACGATCCGGCCCGCGTCCCCGACGTAACGGTGCCAGGTCAGACCGATGCCGGCCTCGACCGCGACTCGCGCCTTGACGGAAGGCGGCAGGACGCTGTCCTTGTATTCCTGGGACTGCTCCTCGAACCACTCCACGGAGGGCATCGAGACGACCCGGGCGGGCACGCCCTCGGCCTGCAGCGCCTCGCGCGCGGCGACGGCGAGCTGGACCTCGGAGCCGGTGCCGATCAGGACGACCCGGGCGGGGCCGCCCTCGGCCTCGAACAGCACGTAGCCGCCCTTGGCCGCGTCCTCGTTGCGCTCGTACGTCGGCACGCCCTGGCGGGTGAGGGCCAGGCCGTGCGGGGCGCCCTTGCCGAACACCTTGGTGTGGCGGCGCAGGATCTCGCGCCAGGCGATGGCGGTCTCGTTGGCGTCGGCCGGGCGGACCACGTTCAGACCCGGGATGGCGCGCAGCGAGGCGACGTGCTCGACGGGCTGGTGGGTCGGGCCGTCCTCGCCGAGGCCGATGGAGTCGTGCGTCCACACGTACGTCACCGGCAGGTGCATCAGGGAGGACAGGCGGACGGCGTTGCGCATGTAGTCGGAGAACACCAGGAAGGTGCCGCCGTAGATACGGGTGTGGCCGTGCAGCGCGATGCCGTTCATGGCCGCGGCCATGGCGTGCTCGCGGATGCCGAAGTGGATGGTGCGGCCGTACGGGTCGGCCTCCGGCAGCGGGTTGCCCACCGGCAGGAACGAGGAGTTCTTGTCGATGGTCGTGTTGTTGGAGCCGGCCAGGTCGGCCGAGCCGCCCCACAGCTCCGGGATGACCGCGCCGAGCGCCTCCAGGACCTTGCCGGAGGCGGCGCGGGTGGCGACGCCCTTGCCGGGCTCGAAGACGGGGAGCTTGTCCTCCCAGCCCTCGGGCAGCTCGTTGGCCTCGATGCGGTCGAAGGCGGCGGCGCGCTCGGGGTTGGCGGTGCGCCAGGCGGAGAAGTCCTTCTCCCAGGCGGCGCGGGCGTCACGGCCCCGGTCCAGCAGGCCGCGGGTGTGGGCGATGACCTCGTCGGAGACCTCGAAGGTCCGCTCCGGGTCGAAGCCGAGCACGCGCTTGGTGGCGGCGACCTCGTCGTTGCCGAGGGCCGAGCCGTGGGCGGCCTCGGTGTTCTGGGCGTGCGGGGCCGGCCAGGCGATGATCGAGCGGGCGGCGATGAAGGACGGGCGGCCGGTCTCGGCCTTGGCGGCCTGGAGGGCGGCGTACAGGGCCTTCGGGTCGAGGTCGCCGTTGGCCTGCTGCTCGACGCGCTGGACGTGCCAGCCGTACGCCTCGTAGCGCTTCATGGTGTCCTCGGAGACGGCCGTCTCCGTGTCACCCTCGATGGAGATGTGGTTGTCGTCCCACAGCAGCACCAGGTTGCCGAGCTTCTGGTGGCCGGCCAGCGCCGACGCCTCGTGGGAGATGCCCTCCTGGAGGCAGCCGTCGCCCGCGATCGCGTAGATCATGTGGTCGAACGGGGAGGTGCCCGGGGCGGCCTCCGGGTCGAACAGACCGCGCTCGTAGCGGGCGGCCATGGCCATGCCCACCGCGTTCGCGACGCCCTGGCCCAGCGGGCCGGTGGTGGTCTCGACGCCGGCGGTGTGCCCGTACTCGGGGTGGCCGGGGGTCTTGGAGCCCCAGGTGCGGAACGCCTTGAGGTCGTCCAGCTCCAGGCCGAACCCGCCGAGGTAGAGCTGGGTGTAGAGGGTCAGGGACGAGTGCCCCGCGGAGAGCACGAAACGGTCACGGCCGACCCACTGGGGGTCGGACGGGTCGTGGCGCATGACCTTCTGGAAAAGCGTGTACGCGGCGGGGGCCAGGCTCATCGCCGTACCGGGGTGTCCGTTCCCGACCTTCTGGACCGCGTCGGCGGCCAGGATGCGGGCGGTGTCGACGGCCCGCTGGTCCAGTTCGGTCCACTCGAGCTCTGGGGTGGTCGGCTTGGTGCTCACCGTTGGTCAGGGCTCCTCTCCACATGTCGTTTCCCGGTGACGAACGGTGACACCGGGGCGATTCCGAGCCTACCCCCGCCAGCGCGTGCGGCTATTCGAGTGCCGGTAGTGCGTCGCCGTCCCGGTGTCCGCCGTTCACCTGGGATCCGCCGTCGATGATCTTCCCGTCGGCCCGATCGGCTCAACACGAGGCGACCCCCGCGCAGGGCGGGGCAAGAGCTACGTCTACAGTGGCGTGGTACGCGCAAGCCTTTACCGAGCCTTCATTTACTGGAGGCATCGCTTCGGAAGCTTGCTGGATTCTCTCTCAGGGGTGTGCGTGACGGCCGTCGAATCCCGTCCAGCGGGGGTACTCGGGACGAGCCCCGGTCACCGGCCGTTCGGGGCCCGGGTCATGGCTTTCGTGGCTTTGACCAAGCCGCGGATCATCGAACTTCTGCTGATCACCACAGTGCCGGTGATGTTCCTCGCCGAGGGCGGCGTGCCGTCGCTGTGGCTGGTGCTCGCCACCTGCTTCGGCGGCTACCTGTCGGCGGGCGGCGCCAACGCGCTCAACATGTACATCGACCGGGACATCGACGCCCTGATGGACCGCACCTCCCAGCGGCCCCTGGTGACCGGCATGGTGAGCCCGCGGGAGTGCCTGGTCTTCGGCATCACGCTCGGGGTCGTCTCGACCCTGTTCTTCGGCCTGCTCATCAACTGGCTGTCGGCCGCCCTCGCGCTCGGCGCGCTCCTCTTCTACGTGGTCGTCTACACGATGCTGCTCAAGCGCCGGACCGCGCAGAACATCGTCTGGGGCGGGATCGCGGGCTGCATGCCGGTGCTCATCGGCTGGTCGGCCGTGCGCAACGAGGTCTCCTGGGCCGCCGTCATCCTCTTCCTCGTCATCTTCTTCTGGACGCCGCCGCACTACTGGCCGCTGTCCATGAAGGTCAAGGACGACTACGCGCGGGTCGGCGTGCCGATGCTGCCGGTCGTGGCGGGCAACAAGGCCGTGGCGCGCCAGATCGTCCTCTACAGCTGGGTGATGGTCGCCGTCTCGCTGCTGCTCACCCCGCTGGGGTACACGGGCTGGTTCTACACCTCCGTCGCGCTGCTGGCGGGCGGCTGGTGGCTGTGGGAGGCGCACGCGCTGAGCGCCCGGGCCAAGGCCGGAATCACGGGCGCGAAGCTCAAGGAGATGCGGCTGTTCCACTGGTCGATCACCTATGTGTCGCTGCTCTTCGTGGCCGTGGCCGTGGATCCCTTCCTCCGCTGATGCTTCCTCCCTTGATTACCCGCCGGTAGCATGCGGTCCATGGCAGACACCGCAGACACCGCACAGACCGCAGAGGCCGCGGACAAGAAGCACAGCCGCACGGCGGCGAAGCTGGCCCGGCAGATCGGCGCGTTCGCCAAGGAGCACGGCGGCGCCGAGGGCCAGCTCGCCCACATCGGCCAGGCCGGCACCCGGATCGTCCTCGTGGGCACCGACGGCGGCTGGGGCGACCTGGTCGCCCCCACGTACGCCGTGGCGCAGCTCGCCGCCGAGAAGGCCGGGCTGACCCTCCACGAGGACTTCGACGGCGAGCTCGCCGCGCGCGTGAGGACCGGCCCGTACGAGTGGACCCGCATGGCCGGGATCCAGGTGGGCGGTCCGGCCAACCCGGCCGCCTGAGCCGCAGGTCAACGCCCGGGGCAATACTTCATACCCCGCTCACCCGTTAGGACGTGTGGAAGCCGCTTCCTCACGTCCGCAACGGGATGCCCGGATGATCGAAACGCCGCCCCTGGTGGACCAGCACTGCCACGGAGTGCTCCGTACGGAGCTGGGGCTCGCCACCTTCGAGGCCCAGCTGGTCCACTCGGCCGGCCCGCCGGCCGCCGGCACCACCTTCTTCGACACCCAGACCGGCTTCGCCGTACGCCGCTGGTGCCCGCCCCTGCTCGGCCTGGAGCCGCACTGCGCGCCCGCCCGCTATCTGGCCCGGCGGCGCGAACTCGGGGGCGCCGAGAGCGGCCGGCGGCTGCTGAGGGGCTCCGGGGTGGGCACGTACCTCGTCGACACGGGAGCCCCCGGGGACCTCACCGGGCCCAAGGAGCTGGCCCTCGCCGGGGACGCCGAGGCCTTCGAGGTGGTCCGGCTGGAACGGCTCGCCGAGCAGGCCGCCGACACCTCCGGGACCGTCGCCGCCTTCCTCGCCGACCTCGCCGGTGCCGTCCACCACGCCGCCTCGGGGGCCGTGGCCTTCGGCTGCGGGCCCCACGCCGGTTACGCGGCCGCCCTGGACGCGGCCCCGGAGCCGCCCGGACCCGGAGAGGTGCGCGGGGCGGCCGGGCGGTGGCTGGCCGCGCGGGCCCGTGGCGGGCCGGTACGGGACCCCGTGCTGCTGCGGCACCTGCTGTGGAGCGCGGTCGCGTCCGGGCTGCCGCTCCAGCTGCACACCGGCGGGGCCGGCCCGGAGCCGCTGACCGGGTTCGTACGGGCCACGGCGGGGCTGGGGGCGCGGCTCGTCCTGCTCGGGGGGTACCCGGACCACCGGCACACGGCCCGGCTCGCGGCCGCGTACCCGCACGTCCACGCCGACCTCGGCCCGGCCCTCGCCCGCACGGGGGCGCGGGCGGGCGCCGTACTGGCCGAGCTGCTGGAGCTCGCGCCGTTCGGGAAGCTGCTGTTCTCCAGCGGCGGCTGCGGTCTGCCCGAGCTGCACGCGGTCGGCGCCCTGGTGTTCCGGGAGGCGCTGGGCCGGGTCCTGGGCGGCTGGGTCGCCGACGGGGCCTGGTCCTGGCGGGACGCGGACCGGGTGGCGGGGATGCTCGCGGCGGGCAACGCCCGCCGCGTCTACCGGCTGGACGAACGGGGGTGACCCCGTCGCCGCGGCGGCGGCTCCGCCTCCGGGGAGCTCAGCCCCCCTCGGCTCAGCCCCTCCCCTCGGCTCAGACCGCCGAGAGCTCCGCGTCCTCGCGGGCCGGGGTCTGCGCCGGTTCGGCGGAGCGCTCGCGCAGGCTCAGGGCGAGGCGCAGCACGGAGATCCACACCAGGCAGGAGCCGAGCATGTGGACGGCGACCAGGACCTCGGGGAGCGAGGTGAAGAACTGCACGTAGCCGATGGCGCCCTGGGCGAGCAGGACGAGCAGCAGGTCACGGGCGCGCGCCCGGGTGTCGGCGGGGGCGTCGACCACCCGCAGCACCAGCCACATCGCCACGCCCAGCGCGCACACCAGCCAGGCGGCGATCGCGTGGACGTGGGCGGTGGTCGCCCAGTCGAACGGCATCCGCTTGATCTCGCTCTTGTCGCCGGCGTGCGGCCCGGAGCCGGTCACGACGGTGCCCGCCGCGATCAGGACCAGGGTGGTGGCGATCAGCGCCCACGACAGCTTGCGGACGGGGCCCGGCACGCGCGGCCGGGGCGCGCCGTCACCCTCGCGGGTGCGCTGCCAGGTGATCGTGGTGACGGCGAGGAGGCTGGTGGCCAGCAGGAAGTGCCCGGCCACGCTGTACGGGTTCAGGCCCGTCAGCACGGTGATGCCGCCGAGCACGGCGTTGCCCATGACCAGCGCGAACTGGGTCCAGCCGAGCCTGGTCAGGGAGTGCCGCCAGGGCTTGGCGGAGCGGGCCGTGAGGATCACGGCGCCGACGGCCGCGCAGAGCACGTACGTGAGCATCCGGTTGCCGAACTCGACGGCCCCGTGGAAGCCCTGCGCCTGGGTCACGATCAGGCTGTCGTCCGTGCACTTGGGCCAGGTGTCGCAGCCGAGGCCGGAACCGGTCAGCCGCACCGCACCGCCGGTGACGACGATGAGCACGCTCATCAGGACCGCGATCGCGGCGGCACGCTGGACGATCCGGGGTGACGGGGTCCAGCGGGCGGCGAGGTATGCGAATGGGTTCAACACGGCCCCTATCGTATGCGCCCCTTTGTGCAAACTTTCACGAGGGGGCGGGTGCGGGGGCGTCGGGCCCGACGACCAGGCGGAACCTGGCCCCGGCCGGGTCGCCCTCCTCGTGCCACCAGACCCGCACCCGCCACAGGCCCGAGTCGCCGGGGTACTGCGGGGAAGCCATGAAACCCCGCACCACCTCGGTCCCCACGTCCTCGGCGGTCCGCTGCCGCACCTCCGCCGAGCCCCGCCAGGGGGCGGGGGCCACGCTCCACAGCCCGTCGGCGCCGCGCACCTCGACGCGCCACACCGCGCGCCAGGGGGTGACCTCCAGCATGGTGGCGACCTGTTCGGCGTCCAGCCCCAGCCGGGCGGCGACCGCCTCCTCGGAGGCGCCCTGGATGCGGGCGGCCACCACCGCCTGCGGCAGCAGCCGCTCGGGCAGCAGCCCGCCGGCCCGCAGCACGGCCAGGGAATCGAAGGACAGGTAGCGCAGCCGCAGCTCCAGCTGGCGGCCGATGTGGTCCAAGGCCTCCTCCGCCTCCTGGGCCTCCTCGGGCCCGGGGGCGGCGAGCAGCAGCCGGCGGAACCCGGCCTCGGCGTCCACCGCCCAGGCGACGGCGTCGGCGGCGAAGCCCAGCTCCGCCAGGCGGTCCCCGAGGAACACCTTGGCCTGCGCGAGCCCACGGCGGTTGACCGGGTCGTGCTGGTCGAGCCCGGCCCACACCTCGACGGCGGCCCGGGTCAGGTCACGGGCCCGCTCGCCCGCCGCCCGTTCCATCGCGCCGGGGCCCTCCTCCGCGGCCTCGCCGAGCGGATGCCGGGGCAGCCGGGCGGCGTCGCTCAGCGGCCAGGCCAGCCAGACCCCCTGGTTGATCAGCCCCCGGGCGTACCACCGGGCGTACTCGGGCGCGTGCCCGGCGGCCTGCTGCGCGTGCCGCAGGCCCTCCTCGATGGCGGCCAGCGCCCCCGCCCGGTCCCCGGCGGCGAACCGGCGCCCGGCGAGGTCGCCCAGGCGCAGCCCGAGCCGGGCCGCGCACTCGGGGTCGGTCCGGGCGGGCTCGCGCAGCGCCGCGATCAGCTCGGCCAGCAGCTGGTCGGCCTCGCCGGGCCCGGCCTGAGCGGCCCCGGACCGGATCCGCGCCCACTGCCCGTCCAGCCGCAGTGCGGCCTCCCGCTGCCCCATGCCCGTCGTCCCCCGGCGTCGCCGATCCGCTGTCGCGGGAGGTGGTCGTCCTCCCGCCTGCCCAACGT
>NZ_JZWV01000830.1 GCF_000966975.1 Streptomyces katrae
TCCCGCCTGCCCAACGTCCGGGGGCGGGGATTCACTCCCGCCGCAAGGGCCGCCGGGCGGAGAGACGCGTCACCCCGTCCCGGCGGAACCGGGGCGGGGACAGCGGCGTCGTCCGCAGGGGGGACCCGCGTCGCGGCGCGGTCGCCCCACTACTCCCAGCGGAACCACTTCGCCGCGGCGCCCAGGCCCAGGACGGCCCAGCCGGCCAGTACGGCGGCGTCGCCCCACGGCAGCGCGGCGCCGTTGCGGAGCACCTCGCGCAGCCCGTCGGACAGGGCGGAGATGGGCAGCAGTCCGAGGACGGCCTGGACCGCTCCCGGGAACTTCTCCAGCGGCACGATCACCCCGCCGCCGACGAGCAGCAGCAGGAACACCAGGTTCGCGGCGGCGAGCGTCACCTCGGCCTTGAGGGTGCCCGCCATCAGCAGCCCGAGCCCGGAGAACGCGGCGGTGCCCAGCAGCAGCAGCACGGCGACGGACAGCGGGTTCCCGTGCGGGGACCAGCCCAGCGCGAGGGCGATCACGGTCAGCAGGGCGACCTGGAGCACCTCGGTGACCAGCACCGACAGGGTCTTGGCGGCCATCAGCGCCCAGCGCGGCAGCGGGGAGGCCCCGAGCCGCTTGAGGACGCCGTAGCGGCGGTCGAAGCCGGTGGCGATGGCCTGGCCGGTGAAGGCGGTGGACATCACGGCCAGCGCCAGGACGCCGGGGGCCAGGAAGTCCACGGACTTCCCCGTACCCGTGTCGACGATGTCGACGGCGGAGAACAGGGTCAGCAGCAGCGCCGGGATGATCACGGTGAGCAGCAGCTGCTCCCCGTTGCGCAGCAGCATCCGGGTCTCCAGCGCGGTCTGCGCCCAGATCATCCGGGAGACCGGTGCGGCCCCCGGCCGGGGGGTGAACGTACCCGCGCTCATGCGCGCAGCTCCTTACCGGTCAGTTCGAGGAAGACGTCCTCCAGGGTGTGCCGCTCCACCGTGAGGCTGCTGGGCATCACCCCGTGCTGGGCGCACCAGGAGGTGACGGTGGCCAGCAGCTGCGGGTCCACGTCGCCGGTGACCCGGTAGGAGCCGGGGGTGAGCTCGGCGGCCTGGGTGCCGTCGGGCAGGGCCTTGAGGAGGGAGGCGAGGTCGAGGGAGGGGCGGCCGGAGAAGCGCAGGGTGTTCTCGGCGCCGCCGCGGCACAGCTGTTCGGGGCTGCCGTGGGCGATGACCCGGCCGGCGTCGACGATGGCCACCTCGTCGGCGAGCTGCTCGGCCTCGTCCATGTGGTGGGTGGTGAGGACGACGGCGACCCCGTCGGCGCGCAGCTCCCGTACGAGGTCCCAGGTGGCTCGGCGGGCCTGCGGGTCGAGGCCGGCGGTGGGCTCGTCCAGGAAGACCAGCTCGGGGCGGCCGACGACGGCCATGGCCAGGGAGAGGCGCTGCTGCTGGCCGCCGGAGAGCCGGCGGTAGGGGGTGCGGCCGCAGCCGCCGAGGCCGAGGCGTTCGACCAGGGCGCCGACGTCCAGCGGGTCGGCGTACAGCTTCGCCATGTGGCGCAGCATCTCGACGGCGCGGGCGCCGGAGTAGATCCCGCCGGACTGGAGCATCACGCCGGTGCGCGGGCGCAGGGCCCGTGCGTCGGCGACCGGGTCGAGGCCCAGGACGCGGACGGTGCCGGCGTCGGGGCGGCGGTAGCCCTCGCAGGTCTCGATCGTGGTGGTCTTGCCCGCGCCGTTGGGGCCGAGGACGGCGGTGACCGCGCCCCCGGGGACGGTGAGGTCCAGGCCGTCGACGGCCGTCTTCGATCCGTACCGTTTCACCAGTCCGCGGATCTCCACGGCGGGGTCGTTGCTCATGCGGGTGAGTCTACGGAGCGGCGGGGGCGCCCACGGGTGGCGGGGGAAGGTTCCCCCTCCCGGGCATCGCCGCTGGCCAGAGGCGGTGGAGCCGGCGGCTTTCGATCACTCTCCGTGGAGGGGTTAGGTAACCCTTAGTGATGGAGGACACCAGTAGTGGCGTCCGTCACGGCTTGTCGGGGCTCCGGTAATTACGCAACAATGGCGTTGTGAAATACGGCGAACGGACGAGCGAGGCCCCCCAGGGGGAGCTCGCGACCGGTGAGCGGTCAACCCGCAACCGGGTCGCGAGGTCCATCCTGGACCACGGCCCCTCCACCGTCGCCGACCTCGCGCAGCGTCTCGGCCTCACCCAGGCCGCCGTCCGCCGCCACCTCGACACGCTCGTCGCCGACGACGTGGTCGCACCCCGTGAGCAGCGTGTGTACGGCGCACGCACCCGGGGCCGGCCCGCCAAGGTCTTCGCGCTCACCGACTGCGGACGCGACGCCTTCGACCAGTCCTACGACAAACTCGCCGTGGACGCCCTGCGCTGGATCGCGCAGTCCGTCGGCGGCGGGGAGAAGGGCGAGGCGGCCGTCGCCGCCTTCGCCCGCGCGAGGATGGCGACGCAGGCGGAGGCCTACCGCGAAGCCGTGGAGGCGGCCGCCCCCGCGGACCGCACCGAGGCCCTCGCGAAGGCGTTGACCGCGGACGGGTACGCTGCTACGGCGAAGAGCGCTCCCGGTCCGCACAGCGGTGAACAGCTCTGTCAGCACCACTGCCCGGTCGCACACGTCGCCGAGCAGTACCCGCAGCTCTGCGAGGCGGAGACCGAGGTCTTCTCCCGCCTGCTCGGGACGCATGTGCAGCGTCTCGCCACGATCGCCCACGGCGACGGGGTGTGCACGACGTTCATCCCGCGAAGCGCGGCACAGCACGACACACCAGCATCTGCAAGTACGGCCGGGAGGAACCCCGCATGACCACGGAGACTGCTCACCCTGAGCTCGAGGGTCTGGGCAACTACGAGTACGGCTGGGCCGACTCCGACGCGGCCGGCGCCGCTGCCAAGCGGGGTCTGTCCGAGGACGTCGTCCGCGACATCTCGGCGAAGAAGTCCGAGCCGGAGTGGATGCTGAACCTCCGCCTCAAGGGCCTCAAGCTGTTCGACAAGAAGCCCATGCCGAAGTGGGGCTCCGACCTCTCGGGCATCGACTTCGACAACATCAAGTACTTCGTGCGGTCCACCGAGAAGCAGGCCGAGTCCTGGGAGGACCTGCCGGAGGACATCAAGAACACGTACGACAAGCTCGGCATCCCCGAGGCGGAGAAGCAGCGCCTCGTCGCCGGTGTCGCGGCCCAGTACGAGTCCGAGGTCGTCTACCACCAGATCCGCGAGGACCTGGAGCAGCAGGGCGTCATCTTCCTCGACACCGACACCGCGCTCAAGGAGCACCCGGAGCTCTTCCAGGAGTACTTCGGCACGGTCATCCCGGTCGGCGACAACAAGTTCGCCTCGCTGAACACCGCCGTGTGGTCGGGCGGCTCCTTCATCTACGTCCCCAAGGGTGTCCACGTGGACATCCCGCTTCAGGCCTACTTCCGCATCAACACGGAGAACATGGGCCAGTTCGAGCGGACGCTGATCATCGTCGACGAGGACGCCTACGTCCACTACGTCGAGGGCTGCACCGCCCCGATCTACTCCTCGGACTCGCTGCACAGCGCCGTGGTCGAGATCATCGTCAAGAAGGGCGGCCGCTGCCGCTACACGACCATCCAGAACTGGTCGAACAACGTCTACAACCTGGTCACCAAGCGCGCCGTGGCGTACGAGGGCGCGACCATGGAGTGGATCGACGGCAACATCGGTTCCAAGGTCACCATGAAGTACCCGGCCGTCTACCTGATGGGCGAGCACGCCAAGGGCGAGACCCTGTCCATCGCCTTCGCGGGCGAGGGCCAGCACCAGGACGCCGGCTCCAAGATGGTCCACATGGCGCCGAACACCTCCTCGAACATCGTCTCCAAGTCGGTGGCGCGGGGCGGCGGCCGCACCTCGTACCGCGGCCTGGTCGAGATCGGCGAGGGCGCCTCGGGCTCCAAGTCCAACGTGCTGTGCGACGCGCTCCTGGTCGACACCATCTCCCGCTCGGACACCTACCCCTACGTCGACGTCCGCGAGGACGACGTGACGATGGGCCACGAGGCCACCGTCTCCAAGGTCTCCGACGACCAGCTCTTCTACCTAATGCAGCGCGGCCTCACCGAGTTCGAGGCCATGGCCATGATCGTGCGCGGCTTCGTCGAGCCGATCGCCAAGGAGCTGCCCATGGAGTACGCGCTGGAGCTGAACCGGCTGATCGAGCTGCAGATGGAGGGCTCGGTCGGTTAAGCACCGGCCGCCCCGTCCCCTCCGCAGCACATTCTTTGACGTAGGAAGAGAGCAGAACGACAGCCATGGCTGAGGCTCAGAACATTCCGGCGGGCTCCACCACCGCCGGCGCGATCGCGGTGGCCGCCGAGTCCACCGTCGCCACCCGGATGAGCGCGCCCCCGTCCTTCGACGTGGCCGACTTCCCGGTCCCGCACGGCCGCGAGGAGGAGTGGCGGTTCACCCCGCTCGCCCGCCTCAAGGGCCTGCACGACGGCACCGCGGTCGCCAACGGAACCATGAAGGCCCAGATCGACGCCCCCGAGGGCGTCACGGTCGAGTCCGTCGAGCGCGACGACGAGCGGATCGGCAAGGCCGGCACCCCCGTCGACCGCGTCGCCGCCCAGGCCTTCTCCTCGTTCGCCAAGGCCACGGTCGTCACCGTGCCCAAGGAGACCGTGCTCGCCGAGCCCATCCGGGTCGCCCTGCACGGCGAGGGCGGCACGACCTTCGGGCACACCGTCTTCGACATCAAGCCGTTCGCCGAGGCGATCATCGTGATCGACCACACCGGTGACGGCGTGCGCGCCGCCAACGTCGACATCCTCGTCGGCGACGGCGCCAAGGTGACCTTCGTGTCGGTCCAGGACTGGGACGACACCGCGGTTCACACCTCGCAGCACAACGCCCTCGTCGGCCGCGACGCCAGCTTCAAGTCCGTCGTCGTGACCTTCGGCGGCGACCTCGTCCGCCTGCACCCGCGCGTCACCTACGCGGGCCCCGGCGGCGAGGCCGAGATGCTCGGCCTGTACTTCACGGACGCCGGCCAGCACCAGGAGCACCGCCTCCTGGTCACGCACGACGCCCCGCACTGCAAGTCCAACGTGGTCTACAAGGGCGCGCTCCAGGGCCAGGACGCCCACGCGGTCTGGATCGGTGACGTCCTCATCGAGAAGTCCGCCGAGGGCACCGACACCTACGAGATGAACCGCAACCTCGTCCTGACGGACGGCGCGCGCGTCGACTCGGTGCCGAACCTGGAGATCGAGACGGGCGAGATCGTCGGCGCCGGCCACGCCTCGGCCACCGGCCGCTTCGACGACGAGCAGCTCTTCTACCTGC
>NZ_JZWV01000831.1 GCF_000966975.1 Streptomyces katrae
ACTCTTCTACCTGCAGGCCCGCGGCATCCCCGCCGACGAGGCCCGCCGCCTGGTCGTGCGCGGCTTCTTCGCCGAGCTCGTCCAGCAGATCGGTGTCGCGGACATCGAGGAGCGCCTCATCGCGAAGATCGAGGCCGAGCTGGCGGCGGCCGTCTGATGACGTACGTCAAGGCCTGCGCGCTGAGCGAGCTGGAGGAGAACACCCCCAAGCGGGTGGAACTCGACGGCACGCCGGTGTCCATCGTCTCCACCGAGGGGGAGGTGTTCGCGATCAACGACATCTGCTCGCACGCGAACGTCTCGCTCTCGGAGGGTGAGGTCGAGGACTGCATGATCGAGTGCTGGCTGCACGGGTCGGCCTTCGACCTGCGCACCGGCAAGCCCTCCGGTCTGCCCGCGACGCGCCCCGTCCCCGTTTACCCCGTAAAGATCGAAGGGGACGACGTGCTCGTCTCCCTCACCCAGGAGTCCTGAGGTACCCATGGCAACGCTTGAAATCCACGACCTGCACGTCTCCGTCGAGGCCGAGAACGGCGCCCGCGAGATCCTCAAGGGCGTCGACCTGACGGTCAAGCAGGGTGAGACGCACGCCATCATGGGCCCCAACGGCTCCGGCAAGTCCACCCTGGCGTACTCCCTCGCCGGTCACCCGAAGTACACCATCACCGGTGGCACCGTGACCCTCGACGGCGAGGACGTCCTGGAGATGTCCGTCGACGAGCGCGCCCGCGCCGGCGTCTTCCTCGCCATGCAGTACCCGGTCGAGGTCCCCGGCGTCTCGGTCTCCAACTTCCTGCGCACCTCCGCCACCGCCATCCGCGGCGAGGCCCCCAAGCTGCGCACCTGGGTGAAGGAGGTCAAGTCCGCCATGGAGCAGCTCCAGATGGACCCGGCCTTCGCCGAGCGCAACGTCAACGAGGGCTTCTCCGGCGGTGAGAAGAAGCGCCACGAGATCCTCCAGCTGGAGCTCCTCAAGCCGAAGATCGCGATCCTCGACGAGACCGACTCCGGCCTCGACGTCGACGCCCTGCGCATCGTCTCCGAGGGCGTCAACCGCGTCCGCGAGACCGGTGAGGTCGGCACCCTGCTGATCACCCACTACACGCGCATCCTGCGCTACATCAAGCCCGACTTCGTGCACGTGTTCGCGAACGGCCGCATCGCCGAGTCCGGCGGCGCCGAGCTCGCCGACCAGCTCGAGAACGAGGGCTACGACAAGTACGTGAAGGGTGGCGCGACCGCGTGACACAGCTGCCTGGCCTCCTCGACATCGAGGCGATCCGCAAGGACTTCCCCCTGCTGGATCGTGTGGTCCACGACGGGAAGAAGATCGTTTACCTGGACAACGCGGCGACCTCGCAGAAGCCGCGCCAGGTGCTCGACGCGCTGAACGAGTACTACGAACGGCACAACGCCAACGTCCACCGCGGCGTGCACGTGCTCGCCGAGGAGGCCACGGCACTGTACGAGGGCGCCCGCGACAAGGTCGCCGCCTTCATCAACGCGCCGAGCCGCGACGAGGTGATCTTCACCAAGAACGCCTCGGAGTCGCTCAACCTGGTCGCGAACATGCTCGGCTGGGCGGACGAGCCCTACCGGGTCGACCGCGAGACCGAGATCGCCATCACGGAGATGGAGCACCACTCCAACATCGTCCCGTGGCAGCTGCTCGCGCAGCGCACCGGCGCGAAGCTGAAGTGGTTCGGCCTCACCGACGACGGCCGGCTCGACCTGTCCAACATCGAAGAGGTCATCACGGAGAAGACGAAGATCGTCTCCTTCACGCTGGTCTCCAACATCATGGGCACGATCAACCCGGTCGAGGCGATCGTCCGGCGGGCGCAGGAGGTCGGCGCGCTGGTGCTGATCGACGCCTCGCAGGCCGCTCCGCACATGCCGCTGGACGTGCAGGCGCTCGGCGCCGACTTCGTGGCCTTCACCGGCCACAAGATGTGCGGCCCGACCGGCATCGGCGTCCTGTGGGGCCGCCAGGAGCTCCTGGAGGACCTGCCCCCGTTCCTCGGCGGCGGCGAGATGATCGAGACCGTGTCGATGCACGCTTCGACGTACGCCCCGGCGCCCCACAAGTTCGAGGCGGGTACGCCCCCGATCGCCCAGGCCGTCGGCCTCGGCGCGGCCGTGGACTACCTCACCTCGATCGGCATGGACAAGATCGCCGCGCACGAGCACGCGATCACCGAGTACGCGGTCAAGCGCCTCCTGGAGGTCCCCGACCTGCGGATCATCGGCCCCACCACGGCCGAGGACCGCGGCGCCGCGATCTCGTTCACCCTCGGTGACATCCACCCGCACGACGTGGGCCAGGTCCTCGACGAGCAGGGCATCGCGGTCCGCGTGGGACACCACTGCGCGCGCCCGGTCTGCCTGCGCTACGGAATTCCCGCGACCACGCGAGCGTCTTTCTACCTGTACTCCTCTCCCGCCGATGTCGACGCGCTGATCGACGGGCTGGAGCACGTACGGAACTTCTTCGGCTGAGGACGAGGACGCTGTGAAGCTGGATTCGATGTACCAGGAACTGATCCTGGACCACTACAAGCACCCGCACGGGCGTGGCCTGCGCGACGGTGACGCCGAGGTGCACCACGTCAACCCGACGTGCGGCGACGAGATCACGCTCCGCGTGAAGTACGACGGCGAGACGCTCACCGACGTCTCCTACGAGGGCCAGGGCTGCTCCATCAGCCAGGCCAGCGCGTCCGTGCTGAACGAGCTGCTCGTCGGCAAGGAACTGTCCGAGGCGCAGAGGATCCAGGCCGTGTTCCTGGAGCTGATGCAGTCCAAGGGCAAGATCGAGCCGGACGAGGAGATGGAGGAGGTGCTGGAGGACGCGGTCGCGTTCGCCGGTGTCTCCAAGTATCCGGCGCGTGTGAAGTGTGCTCTGCTGAGCTGGATGGCGTGGAAGGACGCGACCGCCCAGGTGCTGGGCGACGCGGAGAGGAAGACGGCATGACCGAGAACGCGACGCCCGAGGCGTCGATCAAGCCGGCCACCGAGGAGGAGGTCCGCGAGGCCCTCTACGACGTGGTCGACCCCGAGCTGGGCATCGACGTCGTCAACCTGGGCCTGATCTACGGCATCCACATCGACGACGCCAACATCGCCACCCTCGACATGACCCTGACCTCGGCGGCCTGCCCGCTGACGGACGTCATCGAGGACCAGGCGAAGTCGGCGACGGAGGGCATCGTCAACGAGCTCCGCATCAACTGGGTCTGGATGCCGCCGTGGGGCCCGGACAAGATCACGGACGACGGCCGTGAGCAGCTGCGCGCGCTCGGCTTCAACGTCTGACCCACGCGGTCACAGGAGGGCCTCCGGCACGGTCGTGCCGGGGGCCCTCCCTGTGTCCGGGGGCCCTTCCCGTTCTTCCGGGTTCTTCCGGCGGACGGCCGGTGTGCACCGGAAGTTGGCCAGGAGGGCCGAATCTTCTCGACGGCCGTCACGGTGTGACGCCCTGAGGGAGAGGACGCCACCATGAAGAAGCAGCTCGGTATCGCGAGCACCGCGGGGATCGCCGCGCTGATCGTCGCCGCCACGGTCATGCCCGCGCACGCGGTCACCTACGGGACCCCGACCATCTCGCTGTCCGCGGGCTACCTGTCGGGCTCCGTGAACGGGGTCGGCGACCAGACCGTCGACGTCACCGTCGGGCAGAGCGGCGCCGACGTCTCCGCCCTGACCGTCAGCGCCTCCGCCTCCAGCAAGACCTCCGTCGCGGGCACCGGCGACGTCACGGTCACCGGCACCGGGGCCGTGCGCCGGCTGGCCGTGACCGCGCACAGCCGCGGCTACACCAACCTGACGATCAAGGTCGCCGGGCTCGGCGGCAAGACCGCCACCAAGACCCTCTCCTACGCCGCTTCCGCCGCCGTCCAGAACCCGGCCGACGCCCGCTACTTCAGCGGCGCCTCGGACTCCTCGGCCGCCGTGGACGTCGGCGGCGGCTACACCGTGGTCGCCGACGACGAGAACAACGTGCTGCGCCTGTACGACCGTTCCCGCTCCGACGCCCCCGTGCGCACCTGGGACTTCAGCTCCCAGCTCGGCGTCACCAAGGAGGTGGACATCGAGGGCGCCACCCGCGTCGGCAACACCATCTACTGGACCGGCTCGCTCGGCAACAACAAGGACGGCGAGTACAAGGCCCCCCGGAACACGGTGTTCACCACCACCGTCAGCGGCTCCGGCACGGCCACGCAGCTCGCGTACGGGCGCTCGTACAAGCACCTGCGCGAGGACCTCGTCGCCTGGGACCAGGCGCACGGCGACCGGTACGGCTTCGCGGCGGGCACGGCGACGGGCCAGGCGCCCAAGCAGATCGACGGGTTCAACGTGGAGGGCCTGGAGTTCGCCCCCGGCTCCACCACCACCGCCTACGTGGGCTTCCGCGCCCCGCTCGCCCCGGCCGTCCCCGGCGGCAAGGCGCTCCTCGTCCCGGTCACCAACTTCGACCGGGTGCTCTCCAACGGGGCCCCGGCCGCCTTCGGTTCCGCGATCGAGCTGGACCTCGGCGGGCTGTCCGTGCGCGACATCCGCAAGAACGCGCAGGACCAGTACCTGATCCTGGCCGGTTCCTGGGCCGCCGACGACAACTCCGACCCCTACGCCCTCTACCAGTGGGACGGGATCGCCGGACACGCCCCGGTCAAGCGGGCCGACCTGCCGACCACCGACCCGGGCGGCTGGGAGGCCATCGTCGAGGTCCCAGACCTGTCGGCACCGGGCGCGCGCGTCCAGCTGATCACCGACAGCGGCTCCGCCGACCTCTACGGGGACGGCATCGAGGCCAAGGACCTCACGCACCCCGAGTTCAAGAAGGCCCGTGCGGCCTGGTTCACGCTGGACCGACACGCCTCCTGATCAGGCGTCCGCCGCGAAGGCCTCGGCGAGGTGCTCGCGGCGGATCCGCCGGTCCACGTAGAGCAGCCCGGCCGGCAGCTGCGGGAACGCCGGCAGCAGCACCAGCGCCGACAGCGCCCCCGGCAGCCCGAACCACAGCAGCAGCGCGTACCCGGCCGCCGCGGTGAACACCACCGCCGGGGCGGTCACGGCCAGAGCCCGCCACCACGCGCCGCGCACCAGCTGCGCCGAGCGGCGCAGGGCCGCCACCGGCCCGAGCCCCTCGTACCCGGCGGCGGTCGGTGCCAGGGAGGACAGCACCCCGAGCCACAGCGCGACCGGCAGCAGCGGGAGCGCCGCGAGGGGCGGCACCCCCAGCGCCACCAGCACCGCGAAGGGCCCGGCCGCCACCAGCAGGGCCAGCAGCTGGGTGCCGAGGACCGCCGGGGTGCGCGGCAGTGCGGAGAGCAGCAGCCCCGGCACGGTGACGGGGCGGCCGAGCACCGCCGGGCGCAGCAGGGCCGCGATCAGGGCGGTGGCCAGCGCACAGGTGAACAGCAGGAACAGGCCCGCCGCCGGGAACAGGGTCCACACGAAGACCCGGCTGCCCGACCTCGGGCTGAGCGAGGCCAGCGTGGCCGCTCCGGCCGCCGCGGTGACCAGCAGCCCGGCCATCAGCTGGCCCAGCAGCAGCGCACCGCACAGCGTGCCGCCGTAACGGCGCAGGGCGGTGAGGGCCCCGCCGAGGATGTCCGAGGTGCCCAGCGGCCGCAGGGGCACCACTCCGGGCCCGGGCCGTCCCGGGGGCAGCCGGCCACCGCCCGGATGGGTCCCATGATGCATCGCCATGAGCGGCCCCCTGTCCCTGAGTGGGGACACCGTAGCTCCGATGCGCGCCGGTGTCGCGGGGTCTGCGTGTGTACATGTGTACGCATCGATGCGTACTGTTGTACACATGCCGTACGTACTGCTTGCCCTGGCCATAGCCTCCGAGGTCGCCGGGACCACCGCGATGAAGTACAGCGAGGGCTTCACCCGGCTGTGGCCCTCGCTGGGCACCCTGCTGGGCTACGCCATCGCCTTCACCCTGCTCGCCCAGACCCTGAAGTCGATGTCGGTGGGCACGGCGTACGCGATCTGGGCCGGAGTCGGCACCGCCGCCATCGCCGCGATCGGCATGCTGTTCATGGGCGAGGCCGCCACCGCCGCGAAGATCGCCGGGATCGCGCTGGTCATCGGCGGTGTGGTCCTGCTCAACCTGGGCGGGGCGGCCCACTGATGGCCGCCGCCCCGGTGCGCCGGTACGACCCCGAGCGCCGTCAGCGGATCATCGACGCCGCGATCCGGGTGGTCGGGGCCAAGGGGATCGCCGGGCTGAGCCACCGCAGCGTGGCGGCGGAGGCGGACGTACCGCTGGGCTCGACCACGTACCACTTCAAGACCCTGGACGACCTGCTGGTGGCGGCCCTGCGGCAGGCCAACGAGGCGTACGCGCCCGCGCTGGCGCTGCGCGGGGGCGAGGACCTCGCCGGCGCCCTGGCCCGCCTGCTGGGCGAACTGCTGGACGCGGACCGGGGGCGGGCGGAGCTGGAGTACGAGCTCTACCTCGCGGCCCTGCGCCGGCCGGCGCTTCGGCCGGTCGCCGCCGAGTGGTGCGAGGCCGTCGTCGCGGCACTGTCGGACCACACCGATCCGGTGACGGCGCGGGCCCTGGTGGCGGTCATGGACGGCATCAGCCTCCAGGTCCTCCTGACGGGCACGCCGTACGACGAGCCGTACGCCCGCGACCTCCTGACCCGGGTCCTGCGCCCCACGTAGCCGACGCCACCGCTGCGCGGGGCGGAGGGCCCCGCTTCCCCGCCCCGCTACTCCGCCGCCCGCACCGCCGCCAGCGCGGCGGAGACGCTCGCCTCGATGTCCCGCACCGGGTAGAACACCTCCCGCACCACCCGCTGCCGGTCCACCACCAACGTCAGCCGCTTGATCCGGCTCACCCCCGCCGCGCGGAACGTCGGCAGCCGCAGAGCCGTGACCAGCCCCAGCTCCGCATCCGACAGCAGGGGGAACCGCAGGCCCTCCTTCTCCGCGAACTCCCGCTGCTCGTCCGGCCGCTGCGTCGAGACCCCGTGCACGGTGGCGCCGGCCGCGGTGAACTCCGCGAGCTGGTCGCGGAAGGTGCAGGACTCCAGCGTGCAGCCCCGCGCACCCGGGATCCCGCCCCAGCCGGGCGGGTAGGACTCGGCGCGGGCGTACGCGCCCGGGAAGCAGTACAGGACGGTGAACGGCGTCTCCGCCACCGGGTCGCGCGGCTCGCCGTCGAGGCCCGGCAGCAGCAGCTCGGGCAGCCGGGTGCCCCGCAGCGCGTGGACCCGTGCGGCCTCCCTCGAGGACTCCTCCGTCGTCGCGGTCATCTCTCCCTCTCCCAGGACCCAGGTGTCACCCCAGTCCTGGAGGGCCACCAGGACCGGCAGCAGCCCCCGTCCGCGCGGGGTCAGCCGGTACTCGTGCCGCACCGGACGCTCCTGGTACGGCTCGCGCGTCAGCACCCCGGCCTCGACCAGCAGCTTCAGCCGCTCGGCGAGCACCTTCCGGGACACCCCCAGCTCCCGCTGGAGCTCCTCGAAGCGGTACAGCCCGCGCGCGGTGTCGCGCACGATCAGCAGCGTCCACCAGTCGCCCACGACGTCGAGGGCCTGGGCGATGGAGCAGTCCGCGTCACCGAGGTGCGTGCGCTGGGCCATGGGAACTCCTTTGTCCGTTGACCACAGGCTGTCATGCTGACATAGTCCGTTCCCAAAAGGAACTGACTCGGAACGGGCCCGGGGACCGGCTCGGACGCGACAAGGGGGGCATGGGTGTGCTGCAGGGGTTCAAGGACGTACCGAGGGTCGTGTGGCTGCTGGCTGCGGGGGTGTTCGTCAACGCCGTCGTCGGCTTCACCTTCGTCTTCGTCTTCCTCTACCTGACCGGGCCGCGCGGCCTGGGCGCCGCACAGGCCGGCGTGGTCACCGGCATCGGCGGCATCGGCCTGGTCGCCGGGAACTTCACCGGCGGCTGGTACGGCGACCGCTTCGGCCACCGCCGGGTGCTGCTCGCGGCCTCCGCCCTCGGCGGCCTCACCCTGATGAGCCTCCCGCTGCTGGCGACCCCGCTGCTGTACGCCGCCCTGCCGTTGGCCCAGTACGCCAACGGGGTGGTCCGGGCGGCCAACTCCGCCCTGGTGGCCGTCACCGTCCCCGAAGGGGCCCGCAGGCAGGCCTACGCCGTCGTGCGGTGCGTGTCCAATGGCGGTTTCACCCTCGGCCCGCCGCTGGGGGCCCTGGTCGCGGCCGGGCTCTCGTACGGCTGGCTCTTCCTCGCGGACGGCCTCGGCACCCTGTTCTTCGCCCTCTGGACCGCCCGCGTCGTCCCGGCGCGCGGCGCCGCCCGCATCCCTGCCGCGGCCCCGGACGGGGGTCGGGGCCGCGGCGGGGTGTGGCCCGAACTGCGGGCCAGGCCGGCCGTCCTGGTGCTGCTCGCCGCGATCCTCGTCGCCGACACGGTCTACCGGCAGCAGTACTTCACCTTCCCGGTCTTCCTCGCCGACCACGGCCTCGACGTACGCGCCTTCGGGCTGGTCATCGCCCTCAACGGGGCCGTGATCCTGCTGCTGGAGCTGCCCGCCGCCGTCGCCCTGCGGACCAGGCCGCCGCTCGCGGTCACCGGCACGGGGCTCGTGCTCGTCGGCGCCGGGTACGCGGCGCTGGCCCTCGGCGCCGGCGCGGTGACCGCCGTCGCCATGATGGTGCTGCTCAGCCTCGGCGAGATCCTCTACAAGACCACCGCCACCGCGTACGTCGCCGACCAGGCCCCCGCGCACGCCGTCGGGCGCTTCCAGAGCCTGTACGCGGGGGTCTCGGTCAGCGGGACCGTCCTCGCCCCGCCGGCCGGCGGGGCCCTGTACGGGGCGGCCCCCTGGCTGCTGTGGCCGCTGTGCGCGGCGCTCGCCGCCGGCGCCGGGGCGGTGCTCATCAGGCTGTCGCTGCGGCAGGGCCGCGCGGCCGCGCGTCCCGCTCCGGAAGGGGCGGAGCGACACGCCGTCAGCCCGGCACCTGAGACCGGTTCGCGGCCGCGGCCCGTCGCCGGTTAGGTTTCGGGCATGACTGCTACGCGTACCACCGGCGCCGTCGCCGCCGGACTTGCCACCCTCGCCGCCGACGGCACCGTCCTCGACACCTGGTTCCCCGCCCCCGAGCTCTCCGCCGAGCCCGGCCCGGCCGGCACCGAGCGCCTCACCGCCGAGCAGGCCGTGGAGCTCCTCGGCGCCGCCGCGGCCAAGGCCCTGCGCTCGGACGCGGTGCGCGGTGTCGAGGTCGTAGCCGTCCGCACCGTGATCGCCTCCCTGGAGGACAAGCCGCTGGACGCGCACGACGCGTACCTGCGCCTGCACCTGCTCAGCCACCGCCTGGTCAAGCCGCACGGCCAGAACCTGGACGGCGTCTTCGGCCTCCTGGCGAACGTCGCCTGGACCTCGCTCGGCCCGGTCGCCGTCGACCAGGTCGAGACGGTCCGGCTGAACGCCCGCGCCGAGGGCCTGCACCTCCAGGTCACCTCGATCGACAAGTTCCCCCGCATGACCGACTACGTCGCCCCCAAGGGCGTGCGCATC
>NZ_JZWV01000832.1 GCF_000966975.1 Streptomyces katrae
GGGCACCACCGTCATGCACGAGGGCTTCGTCAACTTCAACGCCGGCACCCTGGGCACCTCCATGGTCGAGGGCCGCATCTCGGCGGGCGTCGTGGTCGGCGACGGCTCCGACATCGGCGGCGGCGCGTCCACCATGGGCACCCTCTCGGGCGGCGGCAAGCAGATCATCTCGATCGGCGAGCGCACCCTGATCGGCGCCGAGGCGGGCATCGGCATCGCGCTGGGCAACGAGTGCGTCGTCGAGGCCGGCCTCTACGTCACCGCCGGCACCCGGGTGACCCTGCCGGACGGCCAGATCGTCAAGGCCCTGGAACTCTCCGGCGCCGACAACATCCTCTTCCGCCGCAACTCGGTCACCGGCGCCGTCGAGGCCCGCCCGTACAAGGCGAACTGGGGCGGCCTCAACGAGGTCCTGCACAGCCACAACTGACGCGCGCGGGGCCACCGGCCCCGCCCGTCAGCGCCGAGTGCCCTCCCGGTCGGCCGGGAGGGCACTCGTGCGTCCGGGGGCGTTCAGCCGGGCTGCAGCGTCCAGCGGCGCGAGGGGTACGTGTCGCAGGTGAACCGGACGAGTTCGAGGTTGTTGTCGCTCAGGCCCCCGGCGACGGTGGCGCACTTGTCGGTCTGCAGGTTGACGATCTGGAAGACGCCGTGGATCGATTCCGCCGGGCTGCCGGGCCCGCAACCGAGGTCGCCGCGGCCGCGTGCGGGCCGGCCGGCCGCCGTCAGTGCAGCGGGATGGTGCGGACGAGGCCCGCGAAGGCCTCCTGCTCCGCCTGCGTCAGTTCCACCGACTCCATCGGGTGCCCGGCCGCCGTGCGCTGGGACGGGATGACCGGCAGGCCCTCGTAGGCGTCCGGCTCCGGGTGGTGGAAGCGGCTGTCCCACAGCATGTGGCCGAGGCCGAGCACCCACACGAGGGCGGCCACGAGCAGGACGGCGAGGCCGATTTCCTGGGCGAGGGAGATGGAGGGGAACACGCGGGTCAGGACCAGCACCTCGTTGCGCGGGTCCGCCTCGATATCGGCGAAGGCCCGCTCGTACGCCTCGCCGACCGTGACCGAGGCGGGGTCGGTGACCCGGTCCTCGTCGGCCAGCAGGGCGAGTACGGCGGGCAGGTCCTGGCGGGTGGCGGCGCGGAAGATCATGGGCCGGAGTGTGGCAGAGGGGCCCGGCCGTGGCGGCGGCCGGGCCCCTCCTGGCGGGAGCTACGGACGGAAGCGCAGCACCTGCGGGTCGTGGTCGCTGTTCTGGACCGAGAACTCGGCGTTGATGTGCACGCTGTCGTACGCGTAGTTCTTGATCGCCGGGCTGACCAGGATCTGGTCCAGGACCTGCGTGTTGCCCTGGTAGACGTAGGTGTAACGTTCCGCCTTCGGCAGCGACTTGATCGCCGAGAACAGCGCCCCGCCGTCCTCCAGCGCCTTCGCCGTGTTCGAGAACTCGAAGTCGTTGATGTCGCCGAGGGCGAGGACGTCCGCGTTCTTGTCGGCCGCGAGGATCTGCTTGACGAAGGTGTTGACCGCCTGCGCCTGGAGCAGCCGCTTCTCCTCCGACTTGCGCACCGGGGGCTGGTGCTGCGAGGTCAGGCCCTCGTCGCCGCCCTTGGAGCTGAAGTGGTTGGCGATCACGAAGACCGTGCGGCCGCGGAAGACGAACTCGCCGGCCAGCGGCTTGCGGCTGTCGGTCCACGCCGGGTTCGCCGGGTCGATCCGGCCGGGGGAGTGGGTCAGGGCGGCCTTGCCGTTCTCCTTCTCCACGCCGGTCGCGGTGAGCGCGTCGCCCGCGGCGCGGTCGGTGAAGGAGACCCGGGCGGGGTTGAAGAGGAACACCTGGCGGATGTTGCCGCCGGGCTCGCCGCCGTCCTTGTTGTTCTCGGGGCTGATGGACCGCCACTGGTAGGCCGGACCGCCCGCCGCCGCGATGGCCGCGGTGAACTTCTTGATGGTCTCCTCGGCCGAGACGGTGCCGTCGTTCTTGGCGCCGTTGTCGTCCTGGATCTCCTCCAGGGCCACGATGTCGGGCGAGGCCAGGTTCTGGACGACCGCCTTCGCCAGGTTGTCGAACTTCTCCTGCGGGTCGGTCGGGTCGAGGTTCTCCACGTTGTACGTGGCCACCGCGAGCTCGCCCGGCGACTGGGCCTTGGTCTTCTCGGGGGCGAGGGTGCCCGCCTTGACCGTGCCGAGCGTACGGGCCACCAGGGTGTATCCGCCGAACTGGTTGAAGTCCAGCGGGCCCTCGGTGGTGCCGGTCAGCCGGTCGCCGACGTTGGCCACCGGGAAGGGCTGCTGCGCGAGCGGCGTGAGCTGCTGGATCTGGAGGCGGCCGGTGTTCTGGGACTCGTACGAGCCGTAGAGCGTGCCGCCGCGCTTGACGGTGTTCTCCCAGCCCTTCACCGTCACCCACATCTCCGCGTACGGGTCGGTGGCGCCGACCACGCGGGAGTTGCCGATGCGGACGTTCATGCCCTCCAGGGACTCGTAGTAGTCCAGGGCGTAGCGCGAGGGGTCGAGGGTCAGGCCGTTGATGCTGCCGCCGGCGGCCGGGTCGCCCGCCGGGGCGTACTCCGCCGGGACGGAGTACTCGTTGATGACGGTGGCCTCGGGCAGCGCGTTGTCCTTGGAGACCACGGTCACGGTGGGCTTGGCGATCTGCGTGACGGACTGGTTGCCGGAGGCGGCCCCGCCCGGGACGTACTCGCCGACCGTGCCCGAGACCTTCACGGCGTCACCGACGGCGACGGTCGGGACGGAGCTCGTGAAGACGAAGATGCCCTCGCTGGTGGCGGGGTTGTCGTCGGCGTCGGGGTCCTGGATCCAGAAACCGCGCGAGCCGAAGGTGCGCACGCCCGTGACGATGCCCTGGACGTCGGCGACGGCCTTGCCGTTGAACGGGGATATCCGGGTGGTGCCCTGGATGTCGTGGATGCGTACCGGATCGGCGGACACGGCGCCTTCCGCCGCGTCGGCCGTGCCCGCGAGCAGGCCGGAGGCCAGCGCGGTGGCGACGAGGGCGGCGACGGCGGCGGAACGGGGATGCGATGAGCGCATGGGAGGGAACTCCGGTGTGTGGAGGATGAGGGGGGTGGGATTTGACGGTCCCTTAACGTCTACGCGCGTCAATCTCCTGCGTGACCAGCGAAGTTGTCAAGGTCTACAGGAAATACGACAGGTGACTGTGGGATGAACCGACGGTTCCGGTACGCCGGGCCGCCCCCGGATGCGTCTACGCTTGGTCGCCGCACGAGATCTGACGGTCCCTCCGCGACCGCCTCCGGTCCCACCGCGGCCGATCCGTTCCGTCCCGATTCATCCCGCCGTCCCGATTCGCCCCGCCGTCGCGCGCGCCCGTCCGAGGAGACCCACCCCATGTCCGCAGAGCCGCACTCCACGCTGCCGCCGGTACGGCTGCACTCCGATGCGGAGCTGGCCCGCGACGCCCTCGTCGCCCCGCTGTTCGCCCGCGCCGTCCGCCCCGCCCGCTGGGCCGGGCCCGACACCCGTGTCGACGTCGGCGGCGAACTCGTCGCCGACCAGCTGCCGGCGGCCGCCGAGGTGCTCGGCCTCGACCCCGCCGACGAGGACTCGCCGGTGTACGCGAGCCAGGCCTGGCGGGTGGCCGTGGACACCGGCCTGGTCGACGTGACGGAGCCGGAGGAGGACAGCGGCGACGGCGCGGACGGCGCCGAGCCCGAGTACGGCACCGCCGCGCCCGGGGAGGACCTGCCGCTGCTGGCCTCGGGGGCGCCCGCCGACGTGCTCGACCTGTGGCTGGCCGCCCTGGACACGGTCCTCGCGGACGCCGCCGTGCCCGACCTGGACGACCTGGTCGACGCCCTGGACGCGGGCGGCGACATCGACTTCGACCGGCTCGACTGGAACCCGCAGCGCGAGGCGGACTTCCTCGACGGGGTGCTCGCCAACCTCTACCTGCTCAGCGTCTCCGAGGGCGCCCCCGGCGACGGCCGGGTGCCGCTGCCCGTGCTCGCCGCCTCGATGATCATGTCGGACGACATGGGGGACCCGTCCGACGCCGTCCTGGAGCAGGTCTCGGACGCGATGATGCGCCTGGACGACCAGTTCCGGCAGCTGGAGCCGATCGGGCTCGTCGACTACCAGCCCGTCGACGAGGCCCTGATGGCGGAGGCCGACGACCTCGCCGACGCGGACGCCGTCGCCGGCGGCCCGGGGCAGGCGGAGGACGACGAGGACATCACCCGGTACGGCATGGTCCGGCTGACCCCGCTCGGCCTCTACGGCGTCCGCGCCCGCATGCTGGAGGCCGGTGTCGAGGCCCCCGCCGTCGGGGAACTGGCCGGCAAGGGCGCCGACGCGCTGCTCGACGCCGTCTCCTTCTACCCCGAGGGCGCCGCGCAGGCCGAGATCGAGCAGTGGCTGGCCGGGCGGGACCTGCCCGCCGCCGTCGCCGAACTGCTGGCCGCGGCGCGCGGCGACGACGAGGCCGCCCCGCTGCGCCGGCTGCGCTGCCAGCAGGCCCTCACCCCCGCCGGGCCGGAGGCGGAGCCGGCGGTGCGGGCCGTGCTGGACGACCCGCAGCTCGGCGGGCTGGCCCGGGTCTGGCTGGCCGAGCACGGGGCGGCGGACGTACCGGCACCGGACCAGGAGATGGTGTTCTGGCTGACGGTGGACACCATCGCGGCGCAGCTCGCCGCGGACGGGGAGACCGAGGAGCTGCCGCTGCTCATGCGGAGCCTGACGGAGCACCACGCCGGTTTCTTCGACCAGGTGTGGCGGGTCGAGCACCCGGCGACGGCCTACGTGCTGGAGGCCATGGGGCGGCTGCATCCGGACAAGAAGGCCGCGAAGGAGGCCCGCAAGGCCGCGTTCAAGGCCCGCTCGCGCCGGCCCTGACCTGCCGCACGCCGGGGGAGGGCGCCGGGCGGAGCCGTAGAGGGGGTCACAACAGGCCGTTTCCGCGGCCGGAGTTCGCCATTCCGGCCGGCGGCAAGGGGCCTGTCCGTGTTCGTGGGGAAGTCAGCCGCCGTTCACGTACGGCCGGGAGCGTGTGCGCCGACGACCGTACGTCAGGCGCACCACCTCCCCACCCCTGGAGACCCGATGCCCCTCAGCCGCAGAGACTTCACCGCCCGCACCGCCCTCGCCGGCGCGGGCGTCGCCCTCACCGGAACGGTCGGCGCCCTCGCCACCGCACCCGGAGCGCTGGCCGCCGACGAGCCGGGTCCCGGCGCGGCCGACGCGGCGGAGGGGCACGGCCGCCCGCACGCCCCCGGCTACGGTCCGCTGCTGCCCGACCCGGCCGGACTCCTCGCCCTGCCCGCCGGATTCTCCTACCGCGTGATCACCCACAGCGGTGTCACCACCCTCGACTCCGGCGAGAGCACCCCGTCCAACCACGACGGCACGGCCGCCTTCGAGGGCGCCCGCGGGGTCACCCTCCTCGTCAACAACCACGAACTGAAGGGGCCGCGGGCGAACTGGACCCACCCCGTCCCGCTGACCGAGGGCCTCGTCTACGACCCCGCCGCGTCCGGCGGCTGCACCGTCGTCGAGGTCCGGCGCGGCGGCGAGGTCGCCGAATGGGTGGGCGTCGCGGGCACCTCGACCAACTGCGCGGGCGGGGCGACCCCGTGGGGCACCTGGCTGACCTGCGAGGAGACCGAGGACCTGGCCGGTAAGAACGGCATGACCAAGGACCACGGCTACGTCTTCGAGGTGGACCCCCACGACCGGCGGGCCAACCGTGACCCGCGGCCCGCCAAGGCCTTCGGACGTTACGCGCACGAGGCCGTCGTCATCGACCCGCGCCAGGGCCACGCCTACCTGACCGAGGACGCCTCGGGCCCCAACGGGCTGCTCTACCGCTGGACCCCGCCGGAGGGCTTCCGGCACGGGCGGGGGCGGCTGCGTACCCTCGCCGCGGACGCCGGGGTGCTGGCGGCCGCCAAGTGCTTCGACAAGGCCGGGCAGTTCGTGGACGACCTCTCGCGCGCGACGAGGACCGGGACCGTGTACGGGGTCGACTGGGTGGAGGTCACCGACCGCGACGCCCGGACCCTGTCGGTGCGCAAGCAGTTCGCGGCGGGCGCCGTGACCCGGGCGCGCAAGCTGGAGGGCATGTGGTGGGCCGACGGCGGCGCCTACTTCGTCTCCTCCTACGCGCGCGAGGAGAGCCCGGGCGCCGCGCACGACGGGCAGGTGTGGTTCTACGACCCCAGGCGGCGCACGATCCGCCTGGTCGTCCTCATCGGGGTGAACGCCGACCCCGACGCCGAGGGCGGCTACGACGGCCCCGACAACATCACCGTCTCCCCGTACGGGGGCCTGGTGATCGCCGAGGACGGCAACGGGCTGCAGCACCTGCTCGGGGCCACCGAGTCGGGCCGTGTCTACCCGCTGGCGCGCAACGAACTGAACATCGGGACGCCCGAGAAGCCCGAGTACTCGGAGTTCACCGGGGTCTGCTTCTCCCCCGACGGGCGCACCCTGTACGCCAACATCCAGGAGCCGGGCATCATGCTGGCCATCACCGGCCCGTGGCGGCGCTCCCCGCGCTGACGGGGCCTTTCCCCGTACCAGGGGGAGCGAGGGGGCCTACTGGGCGGTGGCCATCTCCGCGCGGGAGGCCGCGGCCCACTCCTCCAGGAGGAACTCGTACGCCTCCGACGGCCACTCCCCGTCCGCCCAGGTCTCGACGAGGAGCCGTATCGCCTCGTTCGCCTCGGCGGCGGACGGGCGCGCGGGACCCGCGGGCTGGAGTGAAGTCTGCATGCTTCCAAGGCTACGGGCGGGCACTGACAGCCACCTCCGGATTACGCGTGGCATCGGTCACCCGGGCCGCCCCGGCCCGGGCGGCCGATGCCCGCATATGCCCGCCCACCTGCTCAGAGGGCTTCGCCGGCCGGCTTGACCATGCCGCGCACTGTGCGGGACTTCACAAAGTCGCCCATGGCGGTCATCTCCCATTCCCCGGAGAACTGCCGGATCAGCTTGGCCATCATCACGCCCGTCTGGGGCTCGGCGCCGGTCAGGTCGAAGCGGACCAGCTCCTCGTCGGTCGCGGCGTCGATGAGCCGGCAGTAGGCCTTGGCGACCTCCGTGAACTTCTGGCCGGAGAAGGAGTTGACCGTGAAGACCAGGCCGCTGATCTCGGCGGGCAGCCGGCCGAGGTCCACGACGATCACCTCGTCGTCCCCGGCGCCCTCACCCGTCAGGTTGTCACCGGAGTGCTTGACCGAGCCGCCCAGGATGGACAGCTTGCCGAAGTAACAGGCGTCGACGAAGTTGCGCTGCGGGCCGTAGGCGATGACGGACGCGTCGAGGTCGATGTCGCGGCCGCCGAACGCGGGCTCCCAGCCGAGGCCCATCTTGACC
>NZ_JZWV01000096.1 GCF_000966975.1 Streptomyces katrae
ACCCGATACCGCCCCAGACCCGCAGGTCCGGGGCGGTATCGCGTTGCGGGCGCCGCCCATCCCCGCACAGGCTGCCCGGGCCCTCCCGGTGCGAGGGGTGACGGCTTCATCTGGAGCCGGGCGCGAGCCCGGCGTCGAAGGACCCGGTACCGCCGCCGCCCGCCGGGACCTCGGGAGGGCTCCGAGAACTCGGCGAGGCTCCGACTGTCGGTGCCCTTTGGTAAGAATGCTGCTGTGAGCAGCGAGAACGCACCCGACGCAGACGGCCCCGGCGGCCCGCCGCAGCAGCTCGCGCTCATCCGGGAGATGGTCGCCGAGGCGAAGGCCAAGGCGCCCAAGGCCAAACCGCGGACCTGGCGCGGAGCCGCCCTCGCCGAGGAACTCCCGGTCGCCCGCGTCCTCGTCAACAAGGGCGTGCTCCACCTCGACCGGCTCTTCGACTACGCCGTCCCCGCCGAGCTCTCCGAGACCGCCCTCCCCGGGGTCCGCGTCCGGGTCCGCTTCGGCGCCGGAGCCCACCGGGTGCACGGCGGCCGCCGCGAGGGCGGCGGGCTCATCGACGGCTTCATCGTCGAGCGGTGCGCCGAGTCCGACTACGAGGGGGCGCTGGCCGCCCTCGCCCAGGTCGTCTCGCCCGAGGTGGTCCTCGGCCCCCGCATGCTGGCCCTCGCCCGGGCCGTCGCCGACCGCTACGCCGGCAGCCTGGCCGACGTCCTCCAGCTGGCCCTGCCCCCGCGCAACGCCCGCGCCGAAGCCAAGCCCTCCCCGGACCCGCTGCCCCCGCCGACCGCCCCGGAGCCCGGCGGCTGGACCCGGTACGGCGCCGGGCCCGCCTTCCTGCGCGCCCTGGCCGGCGGCGGCAGCCCCCGCGCGGTGTGGACCGCCCTGCCCGGCCCCGGCTGGGCCGATGAGCTGGCCCGGGCCATGGCGGCCACCCTCGCCTCCGGCCGCGGCGCCCTCGCCGTCGTACCCGACGGGCGTACGGCCGCCCGGGTCGACGCCGCCCTCACCGCCCTGCTGGGCGAGGGGCGGCACGCCCTGCTGACCGCCGACTCCGGGCCGGAGAAGCGCTACCGGGAGTGGCTCGCCGTCAACCGGGGCTCGGTCCGGGCCGTGGTCGGCACCCGGGCCGCCATGTTCGCGCCCGTACGCGACCTCGGGCTGGTCGCCGTCTGGGACGACGGCGACTCCAGCCACGGCGCCGACCACGCCCCCTTCCCGCACGTCCGCGAGGTGCTGGAGCTCCGCGCGGTCACCGACGGCTGCGGTTTCCTCGTCGGCGGCACCAGCTGCACCGTCGAGGCCGCCCAGCTGGTCGAGTCCGGCTGGGCCCGGCCGCTGACCGCCGACCGCTGGCCCGCGACGGGGCCGCCCGCGCGGCGCGACTGCCGAGCCTGGCCTGGGAGACCGTCCGGGAGGGCCTGAAGAGCGGGCCCGTACTGGTCCAGGTGCCCCGGCGCGGGTACGTGCCCCGGCTGGCATGCGAGCGCTGCCGGACCCCGGCCCGCTGCACCGTGTGCGCAGGTCCGCTGGAGGCCCCCGACGAGCGGGACCTGCACTGCGGCTGGTGCGGGCGCGCCGAGCCGGCCTGGCACTGCGAGGAGTGCGGATCGTTCCGGCTGCGGGCCCAGGTGGTGGGCGCGCGGCGGACCGCGGAGGAACTGGGCCGGGCCTTCCCGGCCGTGCCGGTACGGACCTCGGGCCGCGACCACGTCCTGGACGAGGTGCCGGACCGTCCGGCGCTGGTGGTCTCCACCCCCGGCGCCGAACCGGTCGCGGCGGGCGCCGGGTACGCGGCGGCGCTGCTGCTGGACGGCTGGGCGATGCTGACCCGGCCCGACCTGCGGGCGGGGGAGGACGCGCTGCGCCGCTGGATCGCCGCCGCCTCGCTGGTCCGGGCGGACGGCCAGGTCGTGGTGGTCGCCGAGCCGACGCTGCGGCCCGTGCAGGCCCTGGTGCGGTGGGATCCCGTGGGACACGCGGTGCGGGAGCTCGCGGAGCGGGCGCAGCTGGGCTTCCCGCCGGTGTCGCGGATGGCGGCGGTGGCGGGGCGGGGCGAGGCGGTGGAGGCCTTCCTGGCCGCTGCCGCCCTGCCGGCGGACGCGGAGGTGCTGGGGCCCGTGCCGCTGCCCGGGCGGCGGGGGGAGGCCTCGCCGGGGGAGCGGGCGCTGGTCCGGGTCCCGCCGGGCAGCGGTGCCGCGTTGGCCGCCGCGCTGAAGTCGGCGCAGGCCGCGCGGATGGCCCGGGGCGTCCCGGCCGCCGACGCGGTCCGGGTACGGATCGACCCGCCGGACATCGGCTGAGCCGGACCCTGCGGGGCGGGGGGTGATGCCGCTGCGCGGTGCTTCTCCCCGCCCCGCCCTTCGCCCGTTCAAACGCCGGCGGGGCTATGGACAGCCCGCGCGGCGTTTGAGCGCCCCGGGCGCGGAGCGCACGGTATCCGGGGTCGGGGCGGAGCCCCGGG
>NZ_JZWV01000097.1 GCF_000966975.1 Streptomyces katrae
GGGCGGAGCCCCTGGGAACGGAGGAGGGGCGGGTAGGGGAGAGCCCCGCAGGGCCGCCCTCAAGAGGGGGCGGCTCCGCAGGGCCGTGCCGTCGGGGGTCGGCGTCCCGGCGGCGGGGGCCGGTCAGCCGTTGCGGGGTCCCGGGAAGGCCGACTGACGGGGCCCCGGAGCGGCAGCGGCCTGGCTGTCCTCACGGACCGGCTGCGGCGGCACCGACCGGGCCGCCGGAATGGTCGGCAGCGGCCCCAGCGTCCGCGTCGTGGTGCCCTCGGCCAGCGGCTCCGCCGCCTCGGCGGCCTGCGCCCGCCGTGCCCCGTACCGCCGGTGCACGGCCTGCTTGGTGACGCCGAGCGCCGAACCGACCGCGTCCCAGGAGAAGCCGAGGGAGCGGTCGAAGTCCACCGCGGCGGTGACGAGCGTCTCGACGCTGTCCCGCAGCTCCTGCGCGAGGCGGACGGTGGGCGCGGGCGCCCTGCCGTAGACGACGAAGCCCGTGGATGGCCCGGAGCGGCGCGGGCGGTACACGTTGCCGAGCTGGGCGGTGAGCGTACGCAGTGCGTCCACCTGCCGGCGAACCCGCTCGATGTCCCGCACCAGGAGGTGCAGGCTGGCCCGTGCTTGGGCGTCATGGGTGGCGTGGTCGGCCATGGAGAAGCCTCTCGAACCGGTGCTGAAGAGCGGATCGGGCCGCAGACACCGTTCAGAATCGCGGCCCGTTTCGGTCAATCTCTCTTGACCAACGCGCCGACACGCCCCCAGGTCACGCCCTGGGGGCGTGTCGGCATATGCGAGAGGCGCGCGTGTGTGCGTACGCCCCCGATCCCGCAGGTGGGCGCGGGGGAGCAGGCCCCATAGACTGGACCGCTGCTGACGCCCGAGATAGCGAGGTAGGACCCCAGTGAAGCTCGTCTTCGCAGGCACCCCCGAGGTCGCCGTGCCCGCCCTGGACGCCCTGATCGCCTCCGGGCGGCACGAGGTCGCGGCCGTCGTCACCCGGCCCGACGCGCCGGCCGGCCGCGGCCGCCGGCTGGTCGCCAGCCCGGTGGCCGAGCGGGCCGAGGAGGCGGGCATCGAGGTCCTCAAGCCGGTCCGCCCGCGCGACCCCGAGTTCCAGGAGCGGCTCCGCGAGATCGCCCCGGACTGCTGCCCCGTCGTCGCCTACGGCGCCCTGATCCCCAAGAGCGCCCTGGACATCCCCGTCCACGGCTGGGTGAACCTGCACTTCTCACTGCTGCCCGCCTGGCGCGGCGCCGCGCCCGTCCAGCAGTCGATCATGGCCGGCGACCAGGTCACCGGGGCCTCCACCTTCCGCATCGAGGAGGGGCTCGACACCGGCCCGGTCTTCGGGGTCCTCACCGAGGAGATCCGCCCCACCGACACCAGCGGCGACCTGCTGACCCGCCTCGCCTTCGCCGGCGCCGGGCTGCTGACCGCGACCATGGACGGCATCGAGGACGGCTCCCTGCGGGCCGTCGAGCAGCCCGCCGAAGGCGTCTCCCTCGCACCGAAGATCACCGTCGAGGACGCCCGCGTCGACTGGAACGCCCCCGCGCTGCGCGCCGACCGCGTCGTGCGCGGCTGCACCCCGGCCCCCGGCGCCTGGACGGTCTTCCGCGGCGAGCGCCTCAAGCTGATCTCCGTCGGGCTGGTCCCGGACCGCACGGACCTGGAGCCCGGCGTGCTGGCCCCGGCCAAGAACAACGTCTACGTGGGCACCGGCTCGCACGCCGTCGAGCTGCTCTGGGTGCAGCCGCAGGGCAAGAAGCCGATGAAGGGCGCCGACTGGGCCCGCGGGGTGCGCATCGCTCCCGGCGAGCGCCTGGGCGGGACCGACGTAGGCTGATTCCATCCGCGCCCCGGCCCGGCCGGGGCGCCGGCACCACCCCGATCCACGGCAGAACCCCCGTAGCACCTCGTACCTCCGGAGCACCTTCCACGTGAGCGAAAAGTCCCCCCAGCCCCGTCGCAGCCCCGCCCCCGGCGGCCGGCCGGCCAAGCCAAGCCCTACCGCCGGCCCCAGAAGGACCCCGTCCGGATGCTGGCCTTCGAGGCGCTGCGGGCGGTGGACGAGCGCGACGCGTACGCGAACCTCGTCCTGCCGCCGCTGCTGAAGAAGGCCCGCCAGGACGAGAAGTTCCAGGCGCGCGACGCGGCCCTCGCCACCGAGCTGGTCTACGGGACCCTGCGCCGCCAGGGCACGTACGACGCGATCATCTCCGCCTGCGTCGACCGGCCGCTGCGCGAGGTGGACCCGCCGGTCCTGGACGTGCTGTCGCTCGGCGCGCACCAGCTGCTGGGCACCCGCATCCCCACGCACGCCGCCGTCTCCGCGAGCGTGGAGCTGGCCCGCGTGGTGCTCGGCGACGGCCGGGCCAAGTTCGTGAACGCCGTCCTGCGCAAGATCGCCGCCCATGACCTGGACGGCTGGCTGGAGCGGGTCGCGCCGCCGTACGAGGAGGACGCCGAGGAGCACCTCGCGGTCTACCACTCGCACCCCCGCTGGGTGGTCAGCGCCCTGTGGGACGCCCTGGGCGGCGGGCGCGCCGGGATCGAGGACCTCCTGGAGGCCGACAACGAGCGGCCCGAGGTGACCCTGGTGGCGCGGCCGGGCCGGTCCACGCCCGAGGAGCTGGTGGAGGCGCTCGGCGAGGAGTCGGCGCTGCCGGGCCGCTGGTCCCCGTACGCGGTGCGGATGGCCGAGGGCGGCGAGCCGGGCGCGCTGGATGCGGTCCGCGAGGGCCGGGCCGGCGTGCAGGACGAGGGCAGCCAGCTGGTGGCCATGGCCCTGGCGGCGGCCCCGGTCGAGGGCCGGGACGAGCGCTGGCTGGACGGCTGCGCGGGTCCGGGCGGCAAGGCGTCGCTGCTGGGCGCGCTGGCCGCGCAGCGGGGTGCCTTCCTCCTGGCCTCCGAGAAGCAGCCGCACCGGGCGCGCCTCGTGGAGCGGGCCCTGGCCGGCAACCCGGGCCCGTACCAGGTCATCGCCGCCGACGGCACCCGCCCGCCGTGGCTCCCGGGCTCCTTCGACCGGGTGCTGATGGACGTCCCCTGCTCCGGCCTGGGCGCGCTGCGCCGCCGCCCGGAGGCCCGCTGGCGGCGCCGCCCGCAGGACCTGGAGGGCTTCGCCCCGCTCCAGCGCGCCCTGCTGCGCGAGGCCCTGTCCGCGGTGCGGGTCGGCGGCGTCGTCGGCTACGCCACCTGCTCGCCGCACCTGGCGGAGACCCGGGTCGTGGTGGAGGACGTCCTCAAGGGCCGCGGCGCGGGCAACCTCCCGGTGGCGGCCGAACTCATCGACGCCCGCCCGTACATGGAGGGCGTCCCGGCCCTCGGCGACGGCCCGGACGTCCAGCTGTGGCCCCACCTCCACGGCACGGACGCCATGTACCTGGCCCTCCTCCGCCGCACCGCGTAACCCTCCCCGGCGGCGCACCCAGGTCCCCCTGAGTACGTGTACTCATGAGCCGCGCCCGCCCGGGCGGTAGCGTCCGGCTCGGTGTGATCCACAGGGGCAGGACGGGGAACGGCGCATGGGGTGGGACGAGTGGGACCGGATCAAGGCCGGGGCGGCCGGCGGGGGACCCGTCGGGATGCGGCTCGACCACGTTCCGGCCGAACCCGCCGCCGGGCCCAGCGCCGTCACGGGCGGCCTGCAGTCCAGCAAGAAGGCATGGACCACGGCAGGGGAAGGGGTCGGCTCCCTCCGCCGGAGCATCGGCGGCGCGCTGGCCAGGCTGGAGGACGGCCAGGCGGGGCTCGGCACGACCACGGGGTGTCTGACCGCGGCCGCGCAGAAGGACGTGTACGAGTCCTGGAAGAAGTACGCGTCGAGCGTCAGCGAGCGGTGCGGCTCCCTCCAGGGCGTCCTGGAGCGGGTGGGCCGCGACCTGCTGACGACCGATGAGGCGGTCAGGGCCGAGATGGACGGGCTGGACCGCCGGTACGCCGACACGGACGCCGTCGGCGGCCAGGCGAAGGGCCGGTGAGGGGGATGGACTACGCCACCCTCAAGGCCTTCAAGCCGGGCGAGTTCGAGGAAGCCGCCGCCGGCTACCGCACCATGGGCTCGGCGGCGCAGGCCGCCAAGGAACACATCGAGAACACGGTCGCCACGGGCATGCGCGCGGCGCTGAAGGGTGAGGCGGCGGAGGCCGCACAGCGGCAACTCCAGGCCGTGGCGAAGAACTTCCACTACATGCAGACCGAATGCGGCGTGATCGGCACGGCGCTGAGCGGATTCGCGTACGACATGGCGGCCGCCCAGCGGAAGCTGGAGGCGGCGGTCGAGGACGCCGGGGCGGACGGCTGCACGGTGAACGGGGACGGCTCGGTCGACTATCCGGCGGGTCGGAAGCCGGGCGAGGAGAAAGACGCCGCCGGCGGCGCGGTGACGGGCAGCGCCGGAGGCAACGCGACCTCCGACGCCCTGGAGCGCCAGGCGGCGAACATCCACCCGAACCCGAACTTCGGCAAGGCGGTGGGGTACGCGAACCGGATCGCCGAGGCGGTCAGGGAAGCCACGGACGCGGACACGAAGTGGGAGCCGAAGATCCGGTCCCTCCAGGCCGACGACGACCTGACGGTGTCCGACCGGGACTGGACGGACGTCACCTCGGACACGGCGGGCGTACGCGAGTCGGCCGGGGGCTACCTCGGCACGATCAAGCCCCCGCCCGCGAACGACTGGCCCCAGGACAACGCCAACTGGTGGAACGGCCTCTCCGAGGAGCAGCGCGAGGCCTACGTCTCCATGCACCCCGCGAGCATCGGAGCGCTCGACGGCCTTCCCTCGGCCGTACGCGACGACGCGAACCGCATCGTGCTCGCGGAACAGCGCGCCGCCAGGCAGCTGGACTACGACGCCTGGCTCAGGAAGGAACCGGAGCACTACCGGCCGTACATCAGCCCTGTCACGGGCCGCGAGGTGAAGGGCGCGACGGTCCCGACGGACGAGTGGAAGGCGTGGAACGAGAAGAGGAAGCAGCTGGAGAACGGCTACAAGGGCATGGACGCCATCCAGAAACGTTTCGACAGCTACACGAGCGAGAGCAGTCGCCCCTATCTGCTCGGCTTCGACGGCAACGGCATGGGGCGCGCCATCGTCTCCATCGGCAACCCGGACACCGCCGACAACGTGGTGACGTACGTGCCCGGGACGTTCGCCAAGCTGGAGTCCATCGACGAGGACATCGGAAGGGCCAAGAGTCTTCAGGCACAGGCGGAAGCCACCGACGGCTCCAGGAAGACGGCCTCGATCGTGTGGCTCGGTTACGACGCGCCGCAGGCCCGCAGGCCATCCTGACCGATGCGACGGAAACCAAGTGGGCCGACGCGGCGAAGGAGCCGCTGGGGAACTTCGTCCAGGGCATCGAGGAAGCCAATCACCGCGACAGCGGCGTGCACCAGACGCTCCTGGGCCACAGCTACGGGTCCTTGGTGGTGGGCGAGACGATGAGCACATACATGGACCTGCCGGTCGAGAACGCGATCATGGTGGGCAGTCCGGGCGTGGGCGTGGGCCACGCGAAGGACCTGAACATCCCGCCGGACCACGTCTTCGCGGCCACCGCCAAGAACGACCTCATCAACGTGGCCCCGCCCCCGGCAGGTCCCTTGGCTCCTCTCAACCCGAAGGCGTACATGAGGCTTTTCGACGACCATTCGATCGTCCACGGAACCGATCCGACCTCCGACGACTTCGGCGGTCAGGTTTTCAGGGTCCCCGACGGCAAGCTGCCGGGCGAAGGCGGGGAAATGATGCCCGCACACTCCCAGTACTGGGACGAAAAGCCCCGCAGAACTCTGGCACGCATCGTCACCGGAGGACAGCCGTGAAGACGCGGAAGACGTTCACGGCTGCCGCATTGCTGGCCGTGACGGTCGCGGTGACCGCATGTGGGGCGCAGGGAGAGATCATGATGAGCGAACAACAAGCGACCGACCGGGCGGAAGAGATCATCCAGCAGGCGGTGGTGACCCTGTCGCCCAAGCCCACGCTGGAACGTTTTGGTCCCGAGACCATCGGCCCTTGCCTCGCCAAGGATGACCATAGCCCTGACGACCGGCTGCAGGTGACTCTCTTCTACAAGCTCACCGGGGTTCCAGGGGCCGAGGCCAGGAACCTCGTGCTGCAGGCGCGGGAGGCCTGGCTCAAGCAGGGTTACAAGATCCACTCGTCGGACGAGAAGGACATGTCCGGCCCGTTCCCGTGGGTCAGCATGCGCACGGAGCCGGACGACTTCTGGATGGAAGCCACCACCGGGGTCCTCGACCGCGCCACGGGCGAGGGCATCGCCTCCCTCTCCGTGACCTCGCCCTGCTTCCTCCCGCCGGGCAAGGCCTCGGCGCGCGGGGCTGATCCCGCAGCGTTCGAGGCCCCGGAGGCCGACGATCCCGCCGTGCGCCGGGCCCTCGCCCACTCCAGCCGCATCTACGACGCCCTGGGCGTCGGATCGGCGCCGACCCAGCCCGGGGAGGGTCTCAGCACGGTCCGGGACGGCCTCGGGACCGCGGTGCACCACACCTGGTCGACCCTGCCGTTGCCGGAGGACGAGAGGGCACGGGCCGTGCAGCGCGCGCACGAGTACTTCCGGGACGCGGGGTGGAAGGTACGCACCGTGCCGACCCTTGAGGGGCTCCCGGCCGTCGTCGCCGGCCACCCCGGAGAGCACACGATCGCCCAGGTCGCGGCTTCCACCACTGGCGCGGTGCGCGTGGCCGTCACGAGGCCGCTGGGCGGTCCGACGTCCGCAGACGTCTGACCGGAGGACGACCGTGAACCTGCGCAAAGCCGCACCGGCTGCCGTATCGCTGGCCATGACGATCGTGGTGGCCGCGTGCGGGGCGCCATTGAAGCCGGTCGTGATGAGCGAGCAGCAGGCGATCGGCCGGGCAGAGGAGATCATTCATCAGGCGGTGGACGACATGTCTCCCAAACCGACACTGGAGCGCATGACAGGCGCGCCCGTCGACGTCTGTATCGCCAGGGACGACCACCGCCCCGACGACCGCGTCCAGGTCGAAGTCGCCTACAAGCTGACGGGTGTTCCCGGGTCCGAGGCCCAGAACCTCGTGCGGCAGGCACGGGACGCCTGGCTCAGGCAGGGCTACAAGTACAACTCGGGGGGCGAGGTCGACTGGTCCGGCCCGTTCCCGACGGTCTACATGCGTACGGAGCCCGACGACTTCTGGATGGACGCCGTTACCGGCGTCATGGACCGCGCCAAGGGTGAGGGGGTCGCCTCCCTCTCCGTGACATCGCCCTGCTTCCTCCCGCCCGGCTAGGCCTCGGCGGCGGGGGTGTGTTCGGTGCCCGCGCACCAGACGCGGAGGATGCGGCGGGTGGCGCGGATGTCGGTGAGGGGGTCGCCGTCGATCAGGAGGAGGTCGGCGCGGTGGCCGGGGCGGATGGTGCCGCGGTCGGTGAGGCCGAAGTGGCGGGCCGGGAGGACCGTGGCGGCGCGCAGGGCTTCCAGGGGGGACAGGCCGGCGTCCACGAGGAGTTCCAGTTCGTGGTGGAGGCTGCTGCCGTGGGGCGGGGTGAAGGGGACGCCCGGCGTGGCGTTGGAGTCGGTGCCGGCGAGGACGCGGACGCCCGCCCGGTGCAGGGCGGCCGTGCTCGCGCGGGCCCGGTCGTAGTGCTCCAGGCCCGGCAGCCCCGCCGCGGCGAGGCCCTCCATCATGGTCAGGGTCGGTACGGCGGCCCGTCCGGCGGCGCGCATCCGGGCCGTCGCCGCCGCGTCGAGGGGGCGGTCCGCCGGGACGTGGGTGAGCACGTCGGCGCCGGCCCGCTGCGCCATGGCGTAGGCCTCGGAGGCGGCGGTGTGGGCGACGACGAGCCGGCCGTGCGCGTGCGCGGCGGTGACCAGGGCGTCGAGGGTGGCCTGGTCCAGGGCCCCGGGCCCGGGCCGCTCGGCCACGATCTTGATGTAGTCCGCGCCCTCGGCCACCCGGGCCGCCACGAAGCGCTCCGCGTCCGCGGGGCCGGTGACGACGCTGTCCGCCGGCACCCCGGGCATCCGGGAGTGCAGGCCGCCCGCCGCGATGGCCAGGGTGCCCGGGCTGCGGATGTCGGTGAGTCCCGGGGCGGCGCGCAGGGAGTCGACCAGGGCCGGGGGCCAGGTGGCCATGTCGAGGGCGGTGGTGACGCCGTGGTCGCGCAGCTGCCGCAGGTTCTCGGGGCCGTGCAGGTGGACGTGCGAGTCGATCAGCCCGGGGAGGAGGACGGCGCCCCCGGCGTCGACCTCCCGTGCCCCGCCGGGGTCGGCGGCGATCACCCCGCCGTCGATGACGACCGTGGCGGGGCCGAGGAGCCGTCGGCCGTCGAAGACCCGGGCGTTCGTCAGAGCCGTCTTCACGCGGTCATTCTTCCGCGGCCCGCCGCATGTGGGCGGCGGACACGAGGGACCACTCGACACTGAAGGGGCAGGTGGCACCGGTGGCTGGATCACTTAAGCGGTGCTACGAAAACCGCGAGTTCCGGGGCCGTGGCCTGAAGTGGCCGGGGGCATGGCAGGCTTGGGGCATGGCCGTTCAGATCAATCCCAGCATCCTGTCCGCCGACTTCGCCCGTCTCGCCGAGGAGGCCAGGGCCGTCGAGGGGGCCGACTGGCTGCACGTCGACGTCATGGACAACCACTTCGTCCCGAACCTCACCCTCGGCGTCCCGGTCGTGGAGTCCCTGAGCCGCGCCACGGACACCCCGCTCGACCTGCACCTGATGATCGAGGACCCCGACCGCTGGGCGCCGCAGTACGTGGAGGCCGGCGCCGGCTCGGTGACCTTCCACGCCGAGGCCGCCGCGGCCCCGGTGCGCCTCGCGCGCGAGATCCGCGCCCTGGGTGCCCGGGCGGCGATGGCGCTCAAGCCCGGGACCCCGATCGAGCAGTACGAGGACATCCTCCCCGAGCTCGACATGGTGCTGATCATGACCGTCGAGCCCGGCTTCGGCGGCCAGTCCTTCCTGGACATCATGCTGCCCAAGGTCCGCCGGACCCGGGAGCTGATCGCCAAGCACGGACTGGACCTGTGGCTGCAGGTCGACGGCGGGGTCTCGGCCACCACCATCGAGCGGGTCGCGGAGGCCGGCGCCGACGTGTTCGTGGCCGGCAGCGCGGTCTACGGGGCGATGGATCCGGCCGCCGCGGTGCGGACTCTGCGTGACCAGGCGGGTGCGGCGATCGCCGCGGCGCCCTGGGCGTGCGACCACTGAGCCGATCGTTGGTGAACGGCTCGGTGAACGGATGTCGTCCAGGCTGATCAATGGCCGCTGGATCTGACAGGATGAACGGCGAGTCGAGAGTGTGAACACGACAGTGTGAACAGCAGTGAGGAGAGCGCGGTGTCTGCAATGTCGGCGGGACGGTCAGCCCTGCGGATGGGACCCGCGGAGCTGGTGCAGGCGGCGGCCATGGCGCGCCGCTTCTACCTGGAGGGCAAGTCCAAGATCCAGATCGCCGAGGAGTTCGGCGTGAGCCGCTTCAAGGTGGCCCGGGTCCTGGAGACCGCCCTGGAGCGGGACCTCGTACGGATCGAGATCCGGGTACCGGCGGAACTGGACGCGGAGCGCTCGGACGCGCTCCGCGCCCGGTACGGGCTGCGGCACGCCGTCGTGGTCGAGTCCCCGGCCGACGCGAGCGAGGACGCGCCCGATCCGGAGAACCTCGGGGCGGTCGCGGCCGACCTGCTGGGCGAGCTCGTCAACGAGGGCGACGTCCTCGGACTGGCCTGGGGACGGTCGACCATCCACATGGCCGCCTCCCTGCACCGGCTGCCCCCCTGCACGGTCGTCCAGCTGACCGGCGTGTACGACGCGGGGACGGCCGAACGCGGGTCGGTGGAGGCCGTCCGGCGTGCCGCCCAGGTCTCGGGCGGGGACGCGCACCCCATCTACGCGCCGATGCTGCTGCCGGACCCGGCGACGGCGGCCGCGCTGCGCAACCAGACGGGTATCGCGCGGGCCTTCGAGTACTTCGACAAGGTCACCGTGGCGGCCGTGTCCATCGGCTCCTGGGAGCCGGGGATCTCGACCGTCCACGACATGCTCACGGACGAGGAGCGGGCGCACTACGCCTCCCTGGGCGTGGCGGCCGAGATGTCGGCCCACCTGTTCGACGCGGAGGGCCGCCGGGTCGGCCGGGACCTCGGCGAGCGCTGCATCACGGTCGAGGCCGACCGGCTGCGCCGGATCCCGGAGGTCGTGGCCATCGCGGGCGGGCTGCGCAAGGCCGCCGCGATCGGGGCGGTGCTCCGCTCCGGGCTCGTGACCAGCCTGGTGACGGACACGGCGGTGGCGGACTACCTGCTCACCGAGTCCGCCCCGGGGCTGCGGCCGGCGCTGGAGCGGGCGGACCCCGACGAGCTCTGACGAGCCGCAGCGGGAGCCGCCCGCCCGGCGATTCGCCAAGAAAACGGATATTTGGCACGATCGGCGCATGATCTTTCGGAGCGTGCCCCGGTCGCCCCGGTCGTTGCCGCGCGCGCTGGCGGCCCTGTTCCTGTGCCTCGCGCTGGCGGGAGCCGCGGCCTGCGGCGGCACGTCCGAGCAGGCCGGGAGCCGCGGCCTGGGGCGGCACGGCCGAGCAGGCCGGGCCCGCCGGTACGGGCACCAGCGCGGCCCCGGCGCCCTCGTGGGCGAAGGGCATGGCCACCGTACGGGCCGACGCGCTGCCGCCGCAGGCCCGCGAGGTGCTCGCGCTGATCGACAAGGGCGGGCCGTACCCGTACCGGCAGGACGGGACGGTCTTCGGGAACTTCGAGAAGGCCCTGCCGAAGCAGAAGCGCGGCTACTACCACGAGTACACCGTCAGGACCCCCGGGGAGCGTGACCGCGGGGCCCGCCGGATCGTCACGGGCGAGGGCGGGGAGTTCTACTACACGGACGACCACTACGAGACGTTCAAGGCGGTTCTCCGATGACCCTCGACCCGCAGCCGCTCGCCCCCGCCCTGGCCTCCGCCGAGGAGGCCGGCTGGACGACCGTACGGCTGGACCTTGACGGCGTGCGCAGCAAGGCGGCCCTGATGCGGCGCTGCGCGGCGGCGCTGCGGGTCCCGGAGTGGTTCGGCGGCAACTGGGACGCGCTGGCCGACGCGCTGATCGACCTGTCCTGGCTGCCGGACGCCCCCGGGCGGCTGCTCGCGGTGACCTCCTGGCGCGGCTACGCCGCCGAGCGGGCCGAGGACTGGGAGACCCTCGGGGAGGTCCTGGAGGAGGCCGTGGACTTCTGGCGGGGGCAGCGGGGGGCGCCGCCGCTGACGGTGGTGCTGGCCGGCTGAGCGGGGACCGCGCGGTGTGGCGCAGGCCCCGCGCCCTTCCGGGCCGCGGGGCCTGCTCCGCTCATTCGGACGCCGTCTTCGGGATCCACGGCGGGGTCTGGCCCCAGGACCAGACCGGGACCTTCGCCGCGTCCACCGGCGGCGGGTTGGGGCCCGAGTAGATCAGGGCCATCCGGGTGCCCCACTCGACGTAGTAGACGAACACCGCCCGGAACTCGGGGTCCGTCGGGAGGCCGACCTCGTCGGCCGTGTCGAGCAGCAGGTCCACCCAGCGGCGGCGCTGCTGCTCGGTGATGCCGCGCCCCAGGTGCTTGGTGGCCATGTGCATGTGGCCGCCGTGGTGCGCCGAGTAGTCGGCCGGGCCGCCGAAGACCTCCGACAGCCAGACCGCGACGTGCTGGGGGTGCTCCGCGTCCATCCCCGCGAAGACGGGGGCCAGGATCTCGTCCTGCAGGGCGTGGCCGTAGAAGGCGTCGGTGAGGCGCCGCATGGCCTCCGCTCCGCCCATCCACTCGTAGATCGTGGGCGTGGTGCTCATGACTGGCCGGCGGCCTTTCCCGGGCCGACGACGCCGGTGGCCGAGTAGTGCTGCATCTCCTCGATGTTCGTCACGTACGGACGGATCGCCTGGAAGAACGCCGGGAAGTGCTCACCCTTGCGGAAGCCGTTGAGGTGCGCGTCGACCGAGGTCCAGCGGATCCGCAGGATGTAGCGCTCGGTGTCCTCGGTGTTGTGGGCCAGCTCGTAGTCGATGCACTCCGGCGAGGCGGCCAGGGCTTCGGCCGCGCGGGCGTACGCGTCCTCGAACGCCTGCTGGTCCTGCGAGGCGATCTTGTAGCGGATGTACTCGACGGTGGTGGTCATGGTGTGCGTGCCTCTCCCTGGGATCAGGTCGTCCCGGATACTTTCCGGGATCATCGGTGCCCGGTGGGGATTTCCGTCACTCCGGCTGAGACTTCTGGAGGTCGGGGCCCTGTGCGCGGACCTGACGGACCTTGTCGAGGGACTCGCGCAGCTCCCGGAGCCACTCGTCGGTGTTCTCCCCGACGAGGCGTACGCACCAGGCCAGGGCGTCCGCCCGGCTGCGGGCCACCCCGCCGGCGACCAGGGTGTCGAGCACCTGGCGCTCGGACTGGCGCAGCCGGGTCATGACGGGGACCGCGAGGTGGGTGAAGAGGACGGTCTCCTCACCCGACTTCGCTCCCCAGGCGACCTTGCGGCGGTAGAGCTCCTCGGCCTCGCGGGCCACCTCCATGCGCTGCTCGCGGGTGCGCTCGCGGAACTCCTTGACCGACTCGGACGCCGGGACGGTGCCGACGACGGTGATCTCCTCCCGGTCGACCGTGACCGAGACGAGGGACTCGTAGACGTCCACCGGCAGGCGCTCGGCGAACCACGCGCGGAGCTTCTCGCTCTGTTCGGCTGTAATCATGTAATCAACGTTGCGTCCGCTCTCCTCTTGATCGCAAGGGCCGGGGCGTTCGCCCTCAGCGTCAGCCCATCGAGCGGTAGCGGTGGATCAGCGAGACGGCCATCGCCCCCTCGCCCACGCCCGAGGCGACCCGCTTGACCGAGTGGGCCCGTACGTCGCCGGCCGCGAAGACCCCGGGGACGCTGGTCTCCAGCGGGTAGGGGGCGCGCTCCAGGCTCCACTCCGCCGGGAGCTCCCCGCCGTTGGCGATCAGGTCGGAGCCGGTGAGGACGAAGCCGTACTCGTCGCGCTCGACCACCCCGGACAGCCAGTCGGTGTGCGGGCGGGCCCCGATGAAGGTGAACATGAACCGGGCCGGGACCTCCCGGTCCTCGCCGGTGTCCGCGTCGTGCAGGGTGATCCGCTCCAGGTGCTCCCCGCCGTCCAGGGCGGTGACGGTCGTGCGGACCTTCACCTCGATGTTCGGGGTGCGCTCGATCTCGTCGATCAGGTAGCGGGACATGCTCGCGTCCAGGGAGGCCGCGCGGACCAGGATGGTCACCCGGGCCGCGTACTTGGCGAAGTGGACCGCCGCCTGACCGGCCGAGTTGGCGCCGCCCACGATGAACACGTGCTGCGAGATGCAGGCCGAGCTCTCCGTGGTCGCCGCCCCGTAGTACAGGCCCGCGCCCTCGAAGCGGTCCGCGCCCGGAGCCTCCAGGCGGTTGTACGAGACCCCGGTCGCCAGCAGCACCGTCTCGGCGCTGATCTCCGTACCGTCCGCCAGGGTCAGGATCTTCGCCGGGTCGTCCCGGGTGAGGGAGACCACCTCGACCGGGTGCAGGATCTCGGCGCCGAAGCGGGAGGCCTGGATGGTGGCCCGGCGGGTCAGGTCCCCGCCGGAGAGGCCCGAGGGGAAGCCGAGGTAGTTCTCGATCAGGCTGGAGGTGCCGGCCTGGCCGCCCGGGGCGCGGGAGTCCAGCATCAGCGTGGACAGGCCCTCGGAGGCCGCGTAGACGCCGGCGGCGAGCCCCGCCGGGCCGGCGCCGACGATCACGCACTCGTAGTGCGGACGGGAGGCGGTGGTGGACAGGCCCAGGTGGCGGGCGAGTTCGGCGTCGGTCGGAGCGGCCAGCACCGACCCGTCCGGGAAGCGCACCAGCGGCAGCGCCGCCCCGGCCTGCGCGTCGGCGATCACCGTCAGCGCCTCGGGGTCCCGCTCCACGTTCAGGAAGCGGAACGGCTGCCCGTTGCGGGTGAAGAAGTCCCGGACGGCGTGGGTGCCGGGGGAGACCAGGTGGCCCGCGACGATGATCCCGTCGTAGGCCGGCCGGTAGGTGGCCAGCCAGTCCGAGAGCAGGTCGTCCAGGACCGGGAAGAGCCGCTCGTGCGGCGGGTCCCAGGGCTTGAGCAGGTAGTAGTCCAGCCGGACCCGGTTGATGGCCGTGATGGCCGCGTCCGTCTCCGCGTACGCCGTCAGCAGCACCCGGCGGGCGTCCGGGAACCGGCTGACCGCCTCCAGCAGGAACTCCACCCCGGTGACGTCGGGCATCCGCTGGTCCACGAGGAACAGCGCGGGGTCGTGGCCGCGCTCGTCGAGGGAGTCCAGGATCTTGAGGGCGTCGGCCGCCGAGGAGGCGCCCAGCACCCGGTACCGGTCGCCGTAGGCGCTGCGCAGGTCGCGGCGGACCGCCCGCAGCACCTGGGGGTCGTCGTCCACGGCCAGGATCACGGGCTTGCGGCTCTCGGCCCGCTCGGGGGAGGCGGCCGTGCTCGTGGCCGGCGTCGCGGGGGAGGCGGGGCTCCCCTGGGCGGCGCTCACGCCGGCTCCAGCATCAGCTGGTCGGCGTAGCACCAGGCCCAGTCCTCACCGGGCTCGTGCGAGGCCGCGATCGGGTGGGCCGTCGCCCTGTAGTGCCGGGTGGCGTGCCGGTTCTTCGAGGAGTCGCAGCACCCGACGTGCCCGCAGCTCAGGCACATCCGCAGGTGCACCCAGGCGTCCCCCAGGCGCAGGCACTCCTCACAACCGTCCGCCGATGGCTTCACCGGACGTATCTGGTCGACGTGTGTGCACAGCAGGTCCTTCGTCATCGTCCCCGTCCCTCTCCTCACGCAACTCCTGACCCGGCGCGCCCGCGCATCACGGCGCGTCCAGACCATAAATCGGGGATCTTGGAATGGTTCAGCGATCCGGCCGAGGTCAGGAAGTCCGGCGCGTACTTCCTGACCTCCACGGGCTACTAGGTGAGGTGCCGCCACCACCTTGCCCGCTACCTCACGAAGTCGCATTCCCGCCCTTTGACGCGGGCTCCGGCCGCACGCAGTGTGGTGGTCGCAAACGACAACAGGCCGCGCCTGGAGGAATCTGTGAGCAGAAAGATTCTGGTCATTGTCTCCGAACACGGTTACTGGTCCGAGGAACTGATCGGTCCCGTTTCGAAGTTCGACGAGCAGGGCTACGAGATCACATTCGCCACGCCGACCGGAAAGCGCGCTCACGCGCTTCCGCCGAGCCTCGACCCGAACTTCGTCGACCCTCCGCTCGGCCGCTCGGTCACCTCGGAGGAGAACGCCCGGCTGGGCCGGGAGTTCGAGCAGTCGAACCGCCTCGACACGCCCCTCGACATCGAGGCGTGGGTGCCGGAGCGCCCGTACACGAGCGACGGCGAGTACCTGCGCAAGCTGGAGCAGTACCACCGGGACCTGGAGAAGCTCGAGGCCGACATAGCCGGCTACGACGCGATCCTCATCGTCGGCGGCAGCGGGCCCATCGTGGACCTCGCCAACAACGAGCGGGTCCACGCCCTGATCCTGGCCTTCAAGAACGCCGGCAAGGTCGTCGCCGCAGAGTGCTACGGCGTCGCCTGCCTGGCCTTCGCCCGCGACTGGGGCGACCGCAAGAGCATCATCTGGGGCAAGCACGTCACCGGCCACTGCAAGGAGTACGACTACAAGGACGGCACCGGATTCCTCGGCACCGACTTCAACATGGGCCCGCCGCCGTACCCGCTGGAGTACATCCTGCGCGACGCGACCGGCCCGCGCGGCGCCTATCACGGGAATTTCGGCCACCCGCTGTCGGTGATAGTCGACTATCCCTTCGTCACCGGCCGCTCCACCCCCGACTCGTATCTCACGGGGCAGAAGATCGTGGAAGTCCTGGAGAACGGTCTCACCCGTTACGGGTGGTAGGGGAATGAGGGGGAGTCCGATGAATTCCGAAGCCACTCCCGGACGGGAAAGGCTGATCGAGCAGTTCAAGGCCGACGGCCTGACGGTGATGTTCGGAAATCCGGGAACGGTGGAACAGGGATTCCTCGACGCGGTGGACGCGGCGGCGGACTTCCAGTACGTCCTGGCCCTCCAGGAGACCGTGGCCGCCGGCATCGCCGACGGCTACGCCCGGGCCACCGGGGGTGCGGCCCTGCTCCAGCTGCACTCCGGGGTGGGGCTGGGCAACGGCATCGGCATGCTCTACCAGTCGCTGCGCGGCCACACCCCGCTGGTCGTGGTCGCCGGCGACGCCGGGGTGCGCTACGACGCCATGGACGCCCAGATGGCCTCCGACCTGGTGGCCATGGCCAAACCCGTCACCAAGTACGCGACCCGGGTCACCGACCCCCGGTCCGTGCTGCGCACCATCCGGCGGGCCGTGAAGATCGCCCTCACCCCGCCGCGCGGCCCGGTGTTCGTGGCCCTGCCCATGGACGTGCTGGACGAGCTCAACTCCGAGCCCGTCCTGCCCGCCACCGTGCCGCTCACCGACGTGGCCCCCTCGCCGGCCTCGGTGGGCCGGGCGGCCGAGCTGCTCGCCTCGGCCGAACGCCCGGTGGTCCTCGTCGGGGACGGGGTCTCGCTCTCCGGGGCCCAGGCCGAACTCGTGGCCGTCGCCGAGCTGCTGGGCGCCGACGTGTACGAGGTCGACTCCTCCGAGGTCAACATCGCGGCCTCGCACCCGCTGCGCCGCGGCCAGACCGGCCACATGTTCGGCCCGCACAGCAAGGAACTGGTCGGGGAGGCCGACGGGGTGCTGATCGTCGGCACCTACGTCTTCCCCGAGGTGTTCCCCGAACTGGAGAACCCCTTCCGGCCCGGCGCCAAGGTCGTGCACATCGACCTGAACGCCTACGAGATCGCCAAGAACCACCCCGTCGACCTCGGCCTGGCCGCCGACCCGCGCCAGGCGCTGCGCGCACTGGCCGGCGTACTGGAACAGCGGCTCACCCCGGCCAGGCGCGCCGCGGCGGCCGCCCGGCTGGACGTGCGGACCCGGGAACGGGCCCGCGCCGCCCGGCAGGCCGCGCCGGACGAGGACACGCCGATGGCCGTCTTCCTGCGGACGCTGGCCGAGCGCACCCGCGGGGACCTGATCGTCTTCGACGAGGCGCTCACCACCTCCCCGCTGGTCACCCGCTACCTGCCGCCCGAGCGCCCGGGCGACTACCACCTCACCCGGGGCGGTTCGCTGGGCGTGGGCTTCCCGGGGGCGGTCGGCGCCAAGCTGGCCCGCCCGGACCGGCTCGTCGTCGGCTTCGCGGGCGACGGCGGGTCGATGTACACCTACCAGGCGCTGTGGACGGCGGTCCGGCACGGGATCGACGCCAAGTTCGTGGTCTGCAACAACCGCAAGTACCGGCTGCTCGACGACAACATCGCCCAGTACTGGCGGGAACGGGACATCGCCGAGCACCCCTTCCCGGGCTCCTTCGACCTCTCCCGCCCCGAGATCGACTTCGCGGGGCTGGCCCGGGCGCTGGGCGCCGACGGGACGCGGGTGGAGAAGCCGGACGAGGCGGCGGCCGCCGTGGACCGGATGCTGGCCCACCCCGGCCCGTTCCTCGTCGACGTCCAGATCTGAACCGACCGGACCCACCGAACAGGAGGAGACCGCATGCCCGCCGAGCGGCTGACGGAGGACGCGATCCGCACCTTCGCCGAGAACTGGTACGTGGCCCTGGACCGCCACCTCCCGCTGGAGCAGGTCCTCGCCCTCATCACCGAGGACCTGGAGTTCAAGGTCCCCGAGGACACCTTCCTCGGACACCAGGGCTTCGGCCGCTGGTACGAGGCCGTCACGAACCGGTTCTTCGACGAGGTGCACACGGTCACCAAGGTGGAGCCGGTCATCGAGGGAGACCGGGCGATCGTCCGCGTCCTCGTCAACTGGCAGGCCAAGATCTGGGACCCGCCGGCCGCCCGCAGCCAGTGGCTCGGCTTCGACGCCGACCAGACCTGGACCGTCGTGGCCGGCGCGGACGGCCCGCTGATCAAGCAGTACACCGTCAACGAACTGGCGCCGATGCCCGGTTCGGGCTCGCTCTGAGAGGGCCGCGGCGATGACCGAAGTGACCCGCGAGCGGGTCGAGGCCGCCTACCGCGCCCTCGGCTCCGGAGACCGCGCGCGCATCCTGGAGTACTACTCCGAGGACCTGCGCTGGCTGGTGCCGGGCAACCACCCGCTGGCCGGCTGGTACGAGAGCCTGGACGCCTTCCTGGAGCTGATGGGCCAGACCCACAAGCTCACCGGCGGCACCTTCCGCATGGAGCTGGAGGCCGTCCTGACCGGCCCGGACTGCAGCGCCGACGTCTGCCGCAACACCGCCCTGCGGGACGGCGCGGACCCGGCGAGCGGCTCCCCGTACGAGCGGATGGACTACCCGGTCTTCCACTTCATGAAGTGGCGCGACGGGCGGATCGTCGAGGGCCGCGACGGTCTCTTCGGCGACACGGCCAGTGCCTTCAGCCAGTTCTGGGCGCCCTTCGCGCCGGACGGCACCCGCAGGGACCGATAGGGGGGGATGAGAGACCGATGGACGCCCGAGAAGTACTGACCAAGTACTACGAGTACGCCAACGCCGGTGACTGGGACCGCTGGTGCGACCTGTTCGCCGAGGACCAGGTCATGGACGAGCAGCTCGCCGGCCACATTGAGGGCCTGGAGACCCTGCGCTCGATGATGAAGGGCATGGGGACCATGTACCGGGTCTTCCGCAACGAGCCCGTGCACTTCCTGGTCGACGGGGAGAAGGCCGCGGCCGTCTCGCACATCACGGCCGTCAGCCCGTCCGGCAGACCATCGAGGCCGAGGTGATGAACTTCTTCCGGATCGTGGACGGCCGGATCGCCTACATGGCGAACTACCACGACACCGTCCCCTTCCAGGTGCTGAGCCAGGACTGAGGGGAGGCGGACCGTGGCCACAGAGCAGTACGACTACGTGATCGTCGGCTCCGGCACCGCCGGCAGCGTCCTGGCCGACCGCCTCTCCGCCGACCCGGACGTCTCCGTCCTGGTCCTGGAGGCCGGCGGCGACCGCATCCCGCCCGAGGTGGACGACCCGTCCTCCTGGTACAAGCTGCTCGGCGGACCCGTCGACTGGGGCTACACCAGCGTCCCGCAGCCCGGACTGGGCGGACGCCGCACGTACGAACCGCGCGGCAAGGCCCCCGGCGGCAGCAGCAACCTCTACATCATGATGCACATCCGGGGCCACGCCTCGGACTTCGACAACTGGGCCTACCAGGGCGCGGCCGGCTGGGCGTACGAGGACGTGCTGCCGTACTTCGCCCTGCTGGAGGCCCAGGAGGACGTCACCGCCGCGACCACCGGCACCGCCGGACCGCAGCGCGTCACCAACGCCGGGCGGCACGGCCCCAACCCGGTCTCCCGCGCCTTCATCGACGCCGCCGTCGAGCTCGGCCACCAGGAGATCGCCGACTTCAACACCGACGGCCCGCGCGGCGGGCTCTTCGGCACCGGCTGGCACCACATCGACGTGGCCGACGGCCGCCGCCAGGGCACCCTGGCCTCCTACCTGGAGCCGGCCCTCACCCGCCCCAACCTGACCCTGCGGACCAGTGCGCAGTCCACCCGGCTGCTCTTCGAGGGGGACACCTGCACGGGCGTGGAGTACGTGCAGCTCCAGCCCCCGGCCGAGGTCCCGGGCCGCACGGTACGGGACCGCCACAGCACCGCCGCGGCCCCCGGGCTGCACATCGTACGGGCCCGCCGCGAGGTGATCGTGGCCGCCGGGGCGATCGAGTCCCCGAAGCTGCTGCTGCTCTCCGGCATCGGCCACCCCGAGCAGCTGCGCGAGCACGGCATCGCCGTCACCGCGGCCGTCCCCGGGGTCGGCGAGAACTTCCACAACCACGTCCTGACCGGGCTGATGGCCGAGGTCACCCAGGAACTCCCGGCGCCGGCGCAGAACCTGTCGGAGAGCGCGCTGTTCCTGTCCTCCCGGCCCGGACTGCCCGCCCCGGACCTGCAGATCGCCTTCGTCCACGTCCCCTTCGACGTGATCGTGGGACAGAACCACCCGAACACGGTGTCCATCCTCCCCGGCGTCGTCCGCCCGGTCTCGCGCGGCTCGATCCGCCTCGCGAGCGCCGACCCGCTCGCCCACCCGCTGATCGACCCGAACTACCTGGGCGACCGCTGGGACCTGGAGCGGATGGTGCAGGGCGTCAAGATCGCCCGGGAGATCTTCGCCACCTCCGCCTTCTCGCCCTGGTACAAGCAGGAGCTCCAGCCGGGGCCCGGCGCCGTCACCGACGAGGACCTGCGGACCTTCGTCCGGCAGAAGGCGGAGAGCTACCACCACCAGGCCGGCTCCTGCCGCATGGGCGTCGACGACCTCGCCGTCGTCGACCCCGAGCTGCGGGTGCACGGCGTACGGAACCTGCGCGTCGTCGACGCCAGCGTCATGCCCGCCGTCCCGTCGGGCAACTGCCACACCGCCATCGCGATGATCGCCGAGCGCGCGGCGGACTTCCTGAGGGGGGTGTCCCGTGCCTGACGCCGTACTGCGCGAGGGCGCGCTGAGCGGGACGCGGATCGCGGTCCTGGTCGAGAGCGACTTCTACGAGCCGGAGATCTTCTACTACCAGCGCCGGTTCGCGGAGGAGGGCGCCGAGGTCGACTTCCTGACCCGGCTGTGGGGCAACGACTCCATCACCTTCTCCGGGCACGAGTACCGGGCGCCGTTCACCGCCGACAAGTCCCTGGAGGGGCTGAGCGACGAGGAGCTGCGCCGGTACGCGGCGGTCATCGTGCCCTCGGGCATGGTCGCCGACCGGCTGCGCTACACCGAGGACGTGGACGTGCTGGCGCCCGCGACCGAGTTCCTGCGCCGTGCCTTCGAGGAGCCGACCGTCCTCAAGGGGATCATCTGCCACGGCATGTGGCTGGCCTCCTCCATCCCCGGCAAGGTCCGCGGCCGCAAGGTGGTCTGCCACAACAACCTCATCGGCGACGTCCGCAACATGGGCGCCGAGTACGTCAACGAGGACGTGGTGGTCGACGGGGACCTGGTCACCGGCCGCACCGGCGCCCACCACCACCTCTTCGCCCGCCGGATCATCGAACTGCTCGCGGCCGGGCGGGGCCGGGGGACCGCCTGATGGCCGGCGCCGGCGAGCGCGCGATGGTCTGGTCGCACGTGGGCCTCAACTGCGCCGACCAGAAGAGCACCGAGGAGTTCTACACCCGGTACTTCGGCTTCACCCGGGCCCGGGTGGTCGACCTCGGGGAGTCCCGGATCGTGTTCCTGCGCAAGGGGGACGCGTACCTGGAGCTCTTCGAGTCGGCCGCCGGCCCGGCCCGCCCGGCCCACGACGACGGGCCCCCGGCCCCGGGCCGGATCCGGCACCTGGCCTTCCAGACCGACAGCGTCGACGCGTTCCTCGCGGAACTGGGCGACGCGGCCGACGTGACCCTGGGGCCGCTGGACTTCGACGACTTCATCTGCGGGTGGCGGACCGTCTGGGTCCGCGATCCCGACGGGGTGATCGTCGAGGTCAGTCAGGGATTCGAGGACGACCGCTCACACGACAAGGACGGTGCATGACATGGCGGGCTCGACCGGCTTCTCCTTCTCCGACACGATCGCGGGCTACGTCGTCCGCTTCGACTCAGCCTCGCGGCTGCTGCGCCTGCGGACCGCCGACGACCGGGAGTTCGACGTCTCGCTCGCCTCGGGCCCCAGCGCCGAGCTGGTGCGCAACCTGGACGAGCCGTACATCGACGCCTCCGGGCACATCGACGAGATGCTCTCGGCCGGCCGGTTCCTGTTCGCCTACGGCGTCCACTACCCCGAGCAGGGCGGCCGCTTCGACGCCAAGAGGCTGGTGTTCCTGGGCCGCAGCGCCGAGGACTACCGCTTCGAGGAGGCCGGCTGGTGGGTCAAGCAGATCGAGTCCCTCGCCGACTTCTACAAGCGGGCGCAGTTCGGCGACGGGCCGGTGGACTTCGACCAGTACCGCACCGAGATCCGGCTCGGCGGTGACAAGACCGCCAGCCACGTCCAGGAGACCGACACCATCTCCCGCCTGGTCTACGGCATGGCCTCGGCCTACCTGCTGACCGGCAAGGACGAGTACCTGGAGATCGCCGAGCGGGGCACCGAGTACCTGCGCAAGCACATGCGGGTCGTGGACACCGAGGAAGACGTCGTCTACTGGTACCACGGCATCAGCGTCGACGGGGACAGCGAGCGCAAGCTGTTCACCTCGGAGTTCTCCGACGACTACGACGCGATCCCGATGTACGAGCAGATCTACGCCCTGGCCGGCCCCATCCAGACCTACCGGGTCACCGGTGACGTCCGGATCAAGAACGACGCCGACGCCACCATCCGGCTGTTCGACAAGTTCTTCCACGACCCGGAGCAGGGCGGCTACTTCTCGCACATCGACCCGATCCTCTTCAGCCCCGACCACGAGTCCCTCGGCGAGAACGCCGAACGCAAGAACTGGAACTCCGTCGGCGACCACGCGCCCGCGTACCTGATCAACCTGTACCTGGCGACCGGCGAGCAGAAGTACGCCGACTTCCTCGAGTACACCTTCGACACCATCGCGGACAAGTTCCCGGACTACAAGAACAGCCCGTTCGTCCAGGAACGCTTCTTCCGCGACTGGTCGCACGACACCGCGCACAGCTGGCAGCAGAACCGCGCGGTCGTCGGGCACAACCTGAAGATCGCCTGGAACCTGATGCGGATGAACTCGCTGAAGGCCAAGCCCGCCTACGAGGAGCTCGCCCGGAAGATCGGCGAGATCATGCCGGCCGTCGGCAGCGACCTCCAGCGCGGCGGCTGGTACGACGTGGTCGAGCGGGTGAAGGAAGGGGACCAGGAGACGTATCGTTTCGCCTGGCACGACCGCAAGGCCTGGTGGCAGCAGGAGCAGGCGATCCTCGCCTACCTCATCCTGCACGGCACCGTCGGCGGTGACGCGAACCTGCGCGAGGCCCGCCAGGCGCAGTCCTTCTACAACACCTTCTTCCTCGACCACGACGAGGGAGCCGTGTACTTCAACGTGCTCGCCAGCGGCACGCCGTACCTGCTCGGCACCGAGCGGCTCAAGGGCAGCCACTCGATGTCCATGTACCACTCGGCGGAGCTCTGCTACCTCGCCGCCGTCTACAACAACCTGCTCATCAACGGCCGGGAGATGGACTTCCACTTCCAGCCCGACCCGGCCGACCTGCCCGGCCGGACGCTGCGCGTCTCGCCCGACCTGCTGCCCGCGGGCTCGGTGCGGATCGCGTCCGTGGAGATCGACGAGAAGCCGTACGAGGAGTTCGACGCGGACGAGCTGACCGTCCACCTCCCCGACGTCCAGGGGCGGGTCAAGGTCAAGGTCCGGCTCCGGCCTGTGGCCCAGAAGTAGTGCCCAACGGGGGGCGCCCCAACCAGAGGGGAAGCACGACATGAGTCTGAACCTGAAGGAACGCCGGAACAAGGCGGGCACCGTGCTCGTCGCCACCGGCGAGATCAACAGCGAGACCTCCGGCACCCTGCTGGAGACCCTGCTGCCGCTGGTCCGCGAGGGCCGGCCGCTGCGCATCGACCTGACCGCCGTCACCTACGTCTCCAGCGCCGGCCTGCGCACCCTGCTGGTCGTCTACCGCGAGGCCCAGCACGCCGGCGTCGCCGTCACCCTGTACGGGGTGAGCGAGGAAGTCCGGTTCGTCATGTCGGCCACCGGCTTCCTCGACTTCTTCGAGACCGGCGAGGCCGCGGCCGCCGCCGGCCGGGCCAGGGCCGCGCGATGAGCGAGACCCGCGCCGAACGAGTGCTGCGCGTGGACGCGTACCCGACCCACGAAGTGGGCGGGTACCGCGTCCGCGCGGGCAAGCCGTTCCCCTTCGGGGCCAACGTGGTCCCCGGCGGGGTCAGCTTCTCCGTCTTCTCCGACCAGGCCACCTCCATGACCCTGGTCATCTACAAGCGCGGAGAGCCCGAGCCGATGGCCGAGCTGGAATTCCCCGAGGAGTTCCGCACCGGCAGCGTCTTCTCCATGACGGTCTTCGGCCTCGACCACGAGAACATCGAGTACGGGTACCGGGCCGACGGCCCCTACGACCCGGTCACCGGCCACCGCTTCGACGCCCGCCAGGTCCTCTCCGACCCCTACGCCCGGCTGATCGCCGGCCGCGACGTGTGGGGCGTGGAGCCGGACCGCAGCCGCGGCTACCAGTACCGCTCCCGGGTCTGCCTGCAGGACTTCGACTGGGGCGACGACACCCCGCTGGGGATACCCGCCGAGGACCTCGTCGTGTACGAGGCCCACGTCCGCGGCTTCACCCGGCACCCCTCCTCACAGGTCACCGCCCCCGGCACCTTCGCGGGGCTGCGGGAGAAGATCCCGTACCTCAAGGAGCTCGGGGTCAACTGCATCGAGCTGCTCCCCGTCTTCGAGTTCGACGAGAGCGACAACCCGCGCAGCAACCCGGAGACCGGCGAGAAGCTCTACGACTACTGGGGCTACAACACCGTCTCCTTCTTCGCGCCCAAGGCCGGCTACGCGGCCACCGGACGCTACGGGATGCAGGGCGACGAGTTCCGCACCCTGATCAAGGACCTGCACGCGGCCGGCATCGAGGTCATCCTCGACGTCGTCTTCAACCACACCGCCGAGGGCAACGAGCAGGGCCCGACCATCTCCTTCAAGGGCCTCGACAACGCCACGTACTACATGCTCACGCCCGAGGGGTACTACTTCAACTTCAGCGGCACCGGGAACACGGTCAACTGCAACCACCCCGTCGTGCGCAACTACGTGCTCGACTGCCTGCGCCACTGGGTCGCCGACTACCACGTCGACGGCTTCCGCTTCGACCTCGCCGCCATCCTCGGCCGGGACCTGGACGGCACCCCGCTGCCCAACCCGCCGCTGCTGGAGATGCTCGCCTTCGACCCCGTCCTGCGGCACACCAAGCTCATCGCCGAGGCCTGGGACGCGGGCGGCCTCTACGAGGTCGGCAACTTCCCGGCCTACGGCCGCTGGGCCGAGTGGAACGGCAAGTACCGCGATACCGTGCGCCGCTGGCTCAAGGGCGACCCCGGGGTCACGGGGGAGCTGGCGACCCGGATCGCCGGCTCGCCCGACCTCTACTCCAGCCGCGGAACCACCGCCTCCGTCAACTTCCTGACGGCCCACGACGGTTTCACCCTGGCCGACCTGGTCTCGTACAACGACAAGCACAACGAGGCCAACGGCGAGGGCAACAACGACGGGGCCAACGACAACAACAGCTGGAACTGCGGGGCCGAGGGCCCCACGGACGACCCCGAGGTCAACGCGCTGCGGCTGCGGCAGATGAAGAACGCCCTGGCCATCCTGCTCACCAGCCAGGGCATCCCGATGCTGCTGTCCGGTGACGAGGTCGCCCGCACCCAGCAGGGCAACAACAACACCTACTGCCAGGACAACGAGCTGTCCTGGTTCGACTGGGACCAGGTCGACGAGAACGCCGAACTGCTCCGCTTCACCCGCGAGATGATCGCCTTCCGGGGCCGCCACCGCGAGCTGCGCTCCACCACCCACCCCACCGGCCGGCTCCGCGACAGCCTGGGGCTGCCGGACATCAGCTGGCACGGGGAGCGGGCCTGGCAGCCCGACTGGTCGCCGGAGAGCCGCCTGATAGCGGTGGCCCGCTGCGGCACCGCCGACGAGGACGTGGTGTACGTCGCCATGAACTCCCACTGGGAGGCGCACGACCTGGAACTGCCCGCCCTGCCCCACGGCCGCAGCTGGCACCTGTTCGCCGACACCGGCGCCGAGGCCCCGCACGACATCCGCACCCCGGGGACCGAGCAGGAGCTCGACAACGCCGGCAAGTACCTGATCGGACCGCGCTCGGTCGTGATCCTGGTCGGCCGCGCCAACGACCCCGAGTGACCGAAGGAGACCTGACATGCCGCTTTCCGTGTCCCTGAGCATCGAGGGCGACACCACCGTGATCGAACTGACGGGCGAGCTGGACGCCAAGACCGCGCCGGAGTTCCACCAGACCATCGAGAAGGCCGCAGGCCACGGCACCAGCACCGTCGAGATCCGGATGGCGGGCGTCGGCTACATGGCCAGTGCCGGGCTGCGCTCCCTGGTCTTCGCCCAGCAGAAGGTGGCGGACCACGTCACCATCAGGGTCGTCGGTGCGATCGAGCCCGTCTCGCGGACCATCCGCACGGCCGGCCTCGACCGCAGCATCCAGCTCTCCGATGACTGAGTCACCGACGACCGAGCCGGGCGCCCGGGCCGGTGAGTGAGATGGTCGAACTGGCGAGGAAGCCCGCCGTACTGGAGGTGCCCGCGACGCTGGGGGCACTGGGCGAGATCGCCGAGTTCGTCCTGCGGCTGGCCGCCCGGGCCCGCCTCGGCACCGGGGCGACGTACCGGATCCGGCTGGCCGTGGACGAACTGGCCACCAACATCGTGATGCACGGGTACCGGGGCGGCGAGGGACGGATCACCGTCCTGGGCCGCTCCGGTCCCGACGGGGTGCGGATCGTCATCGAGGACACCGCCCCCGCGTTCGACCCCGTCGCAGGCCGCCTGCCCCCCCCCCCCGGGATCCCCCCGGAGCGGCGGCGGGTCGGCGGCCTCGGCATCCACCTGGCCCTGACCAGCGTGGATGAGTACACCTATGTCCGCAGGGACGGCCGCAACATCAGCACGCTGACCGTCAAGGCCGAGGGGACGGACGACGTATGCCCTCCACGACCGTGATCATCCTGGACGTGCACCCGCTGCCCCCGGCCGAACTGCTCGAAGCGCTCCGGCTGATGGACGCGGAACTCGTCACCCCCACCCTCCCGCACCTGATGCGCGGCCGTCTGGACGCGCTGCCCGCGGGGGACGTGCTGCTCGTCCCCGCCGAAGCCGACGGGGACATCGTGCGCGCGGTCGTGCGCCGGCTGCGCCGCTGGGCCGGGGCCCCGGTCGTGGTCGCCTGGACCGTGGGGGACTACGCCGCCCTGGAGCGGCACGTCCGCCTCGGCCACGACTACCTCGTCCCGCCCTTCCTGCCCGCCCTGGTCGCGGCCAGGCTGCGCAGCTGCACCGAACGCGCCGGACTCGGCCGCACCGTGCAGGAGGCCGACGCCCGCGCCGAACTCATGGGCTACGAGAAGGAACTGGAGATCGGCCGCGAGATCCAGGCCGGGTTCCTGCCCGAATCGCTGCCCGTTCCAGCCGGCTGGGAGA
>NZ_JZWV01000098.1 GCF_000966975.1 Streptomyces katrae
CCAGCCGGCTGGGAGATAGACGTCCGCTTCCGGCCGGCCCGGCAGGTCGCCGGGGACTTCTACGACGTCTTCGAGATCTCCCGGGGACGCAGACTGGCCCTCGTGGTCGCCGACGTCTGCGACAAGGGAGTGGGCGCCGCCCTCTTCATGGCGCTCATCCGCTCCCTGCTGCGCCACACCGCCGAGAACAGCGGCCTGCAGCACCTGATGGCCGCGGGCCGCACCGGCGGCAGCCGGCGCACCCCGGTGGTCGGCGCCACCCCGCTGCTCAACGCGGTCACCGCCACCAACGGCTACCTCACCCGCAACCACCTCAGGCAGGGCTACTTCGCCACCCTCTTCTTCGGGGTCCTGGACCCCCACACCGGCAGCCTCGTCTACATCAACGGCGGCCACAACCCGCCGCTGCTGCTCTCCGGCGACGGCTCCGGCACCCGGACCCTGGAGGTCACGGGACCCGCGGTCGGGGTCCTGCCCGACTGCGTCTACACCCTCGGCTACGCCCAGCTCGACCCGGGCGACACCCTGTTCGTCTTCACCGACGGAGTGCCCGAGGCGCGCTGCCCCGAAGGCGACTTCCTCGGTGACGACAGGATGCTCGAACTGCTCGCCGGCCCCCCGGCGAGCGGCCGGGACGTGGTCGACCTGATGGACCGGGCGGTGCGCGAGCACACCGGCACCGCCGAACAGCACGACGACGTCACCATGCTGGCCCTGCACCGGCCACGTGCGGCGCGGGGGCCGCATGCGGACGGTACGGGCTACCGGGTGGTGGCGTGATGACCCGGACCATCGTGGTGCACTCGCACCGCGGCGGCACCGGGAAGTCCTCGGTGCTGGCCAATCTGGCGCTGCTGCTGGCAGCCGCCGGAAGGCGGGTCGGGGTGGTCGACACGGACCTCCAGTCGCCCACCCTGGACCTGCTGTTCGGGGTGGCACCGGGCGCCGGCTCGCTGGCCGACTACCTGCTCGGCCGCTGCGAGATCGAGGCCGCCGCCCGGCGGACCTCGGTACCCGGCCTGTACGTCGTACCGGCCCGGACCGGGACGGCGGCCCTGCGGGAGCTGATGGCCACCGGGTACGACGTCGGACTGCTCCCGGAGGGCTTCGAGCGGCTGGCCCACAGCCATGCGCTGGACGTCCTGCTGCTCGACACGCACGCCGGCCTCAACAACGAGTCGGTGACCGCCATGGGCAGCGCCGACGTCGTACTGATCATGACCAGGGCGGACCGCATCGACCTCTCCGGGGTCGAGGAGACCATCGCCCTCGCCGGGCGGCTGGCCTGCCGGCGCGCCCTCGTCCTGAGCATGGCGCCCGAGGGCGTCGATCACGAAGCCGTCCGCCGGCGCGCCGAGGAGGTATACGGCACCCCCCTGGCCGGAATCCTCCCGTACGTACCGGAAATGGCGGCCCTCTACGGTGAACGCATATTCGCCGAGGCGTTCCCCGACCACCCCCTGGTCGGTGAATTCCGCACGATCCTCACGGCGTTGGACGCACGTGACGAAGTATCGCGGGCCTGACGTCGCCCCCTTACGCGCCCCCAGAGGGGCGTGTTGAATCGGCAGCGAATCCAGAACAAGGAGAGAATCATGAGGATTCTCGTCGTCTTGACGGCAAAGGCCACCCTCCACCTCCTGGACGGGGAGCAGCACCCCTCCGGCTTCTGGGCCGAGGAATTCGTGGTCCCCTACACCCTCTTCCAGGCCGCCGGCCACACCGTCGACGTGGCGACGATCGGGGGCGCCACCCCCACGGTCGACCAGACCAGCATCGACCCCCAGTTCCTGCAGTACGTGCGCCCGGCGGGCTCGCCCGACGAGGACGCCGCCAACGCGGCCGAGTACGTGCGCGTCATCGAGCAGGCCCCCCAGCTCCGCAGCCCCCTCGCCATCGAGTCCCTCGGCGAGAAGGACGTCGCCGGATACGACGCCCTCTACATCAGCGGCGGCCACGGGGCCATCGGCGACCTGCCGAAGTCCGACGAACTGGCACAGGTGCTGCGCTGGGCCATCGCCCAGGACAAGCCGATCGCCACCGTCTGCCACGGCCACACCTCCCTCCTCGCCCTGCGCGACGGAGAGGGCCGCTGGCCCTTCGAGGGATACCGGATGACGGCGTTCTCGCACGAGGAGGAACTGGTCACCAACATGGCCGGCCGGCTCCCCCTGATCCTGGAGGCCGAGCTGACCAGACTCGGCGCCCGCTACGAGAAGGCCGACGCGATCTGGGACTCCCACGTCGTCGTCGACCGCAAGCTCACCACCGGCCAGAACCCCTACTCCTCCAAGGCCCTTGCCGAGACGTTCCTGCGGCAGCTCGACAAGGCCTAGTCCCCGCGACACCGGAAGGTGCAGCCATGACCAAGCGCGAGCTCAGCGGCCACCCCCTGGCCCATCCCGGGAAGCTGTTCATCGGCGGCCAGTGGGTCCCGGCCCGGGACGGCCGTACGGAACCGGACATCAGCCCGATCGACGGACAGGAGATCGTACCGGTGGCCCAGGCCGCCGCGACCGACGCGGACGCGGCCGTCGCGGCCGCCCGCACGGCGTACGAGGAGGGCCCGTGGAGCAGGCTGTCCGCCCAGGAGCGCGCGCTGCGGCTGAACCGGGTCGGTGAGCTGATCGAACGGGACCTGGAGGAGATCGCCCTCCTGGAGACGGTGGACATGGGCAAACCGTTCGCCTTCTCCAGCACCGTCGACGCACCCATGGCCGCCCAGCTGATGCACTACTACGCGGGCGCGGTCACCCGGGTCGACGGCTCCTCCAGGGCTCCCGCCGGCGGTCAGCTCGCCTACACCCTGCGCGAGCCGCTGGGCGTGGTCTGCGCCATCACCCCGTTCAACTTCCCGCTGCTGCTGTCGATGACCAAGATCGCCCCGGCCCTCGCGGCCGGGAACACGGTCGTCCACAAGCCCTCCCCGGCCACCCCGCTCACCGCCCTGAAGATCGCCGAGCTGTTCCAGGAGGCGGAGATACCCGACGGGGTGCTGAACGTCGTCACCGGCCCCGGCGTGGAGCTGGGGGAGACCCTCACGGGCCACCCCGGCATCGACAAGATCGCCTTCACCGGCTCCACCGCCGTCGGCCAGTCGATCATCCGCAAGTCGGCCGGCACCCTGAAGAAGGTGACGATGGAACTCGGCGGCAAATCCGCCAACATCGTCTTCGCCGACGCCGACCTCGACGCCGCCGAGGAACTCGCCTTCTTCGGCATCTACTACAACAAGGGCGAGATCTGCACGGCCGGCTCCCGGCTGCTGCTCCAGCGCCCCATCCACGACGAACTCGTCGAACGCCTGGTCCGCCGGGCCGCAGCCCTCAAGCCCGGCGACCCGCGCGACCCACAGACCCTCTTCGGGCCGCTGGCCCACCGCGCCCAGTTCGACAAGGTCAGCTCCTACATCGAGGTGGGCGAGAAGGAAGGCGCCCTGCTGCGCACCGGCGGCACCGGCTGGACCCCCGAGGGTGCCTCCAGCCAGGGCCTGTACTTCCTGCCCACCGTCTTCACCGGCGTGGACAACGGGATGCGGATCGCCCAGGAGGAGATCTTCGGCCCCGTCCTGTCGATCATCCCCTTCGACACGGAGGAGGACGCCGTACGCATCGCCAACGACAGCGCGTACGGCCTCGCCGCCGGGGTCCACACCAAGGACCTGCGCCGGGCCCACCGGGTCGCCTCGCAGATCAAGGCGGGCACCGTCTGGGTCAACTGCTACAACCAGTACGACCCCTCCGTCCCCTACGGCGGTTACAAGGCCTCCGGCTACGGCCGCGAGTGCGGCCCCGAGTCCCTGGAGAGCTACACCCAGACCAAGTCGGTCTGGATCGGCATGGACTGAACGGACCCGACGTCCGGCACCGCCGGACCGAGCGATCGAGGAGCATCGATGCGGACAGGCGTCATCGGCACCGGGCGGATCGGCTCGACCCTCGCGAGGATCCTGGTGGCCGCGGGCCACGAGGTGGTCCTCGCCAACGCCACCGGGCCGGAGTCACTCGCCCCCCTGCTGGCCGAACTGGGCCCCGCCGCCGGAGCGGCGCGGCCCGTCGAGGCCGCCGGCCGGGCCGACCTCCTGGTGCTGATGGTGCCGTACGCGAGCGTGCGCGGGCTGCTGCCCCCGCACGTCGTGCAGGACAAGGTGCTGGTGGACGCCACCAACGCGTTCAGCGGCCCCGGCACCCCCGCCGACCTGGGCGGGCGCGGCTCCAGCGAGCTCGTCGCCGACTGGTACCCCGGTGCCCGGGTCGTGAAATCCCTGAACACCATGCATTACGAAACGCTCGCCGTCGCCGGAAAAGCGGCAGGGGAACGCCTCGCCCATTACACGGCGGGCGACGACCCGAAGGCGAAGGAAATAGTCGCGGGAATCATCACCGATCTCGGATTCGCCGCCGTCGACACCGGACCGCTGCACTCCGGAGGAATTCTGCAGCAGCCCGGCGGCCCCCTCTTCAACCGGTCGCTCACGGAAGCGCAGGCGCTCGCATGGATCTGACACCCGCCCCCACCCTGACCCTCCACGTCAACGGAAGACCCGAGGAGTTCGCGGCACGGCCGAGCGAACTCCTCGTGGAACGGCTCCGCGACGGACTCGGGCTGACCGGCACCAAGGTCGGCTGCGACACCGGCCAGTGCGGGACCTGCGTGGTCCGCCTGGACGGCAGGTCCGTCAAGAGCTGCCTGGTGCTCACCGCCTCCGCCGCCGGCTCGGAGGTCACCACCATCGAGGGGGTGTCCGAACGGGGCGGCGAGCTGACCGGTCTCCAGGAGGCCCTGCGCCAGGAGCACGGCACCCAGTGCGGGTTCTGCACCCCCGGCATGGTCATGGCCCTCGGCGAACTCGTCGAGAACACCGCCGCCGGAACGGCGCCCACCGAGCCCGAGATCCGCGAGTGGCTCACCGGCAACCTGTGCCGCTGCACCGGCTACCACAGCGTCGTCCGCGGCGTGCAGCGCGCCTGCGCCGCACCGGCGGATCCGGCCGTAACCGCCGTTCCCGCGGCCGAGGGGCGGTGAGGGGGATGACCAGCGTGACGGGGGAGAGCACCACCGCAGGCGGCGTCCTCGGACAGCCGCTCGACAGCCGGGAGGACCCGCAACTGCTGCGCGGCGAGGCCGTGTACGTGGCGGACATCGACCTGCCCGGCACCGCCCACATGGCCATCCTCGGCAGCCCGGTCGCCCACGCCAGGATCCTGTCCATCGACACCTCGGCGGCCGAGCGGCTGCCCGGCGTCCTGAAGGTGGCCACCGCCGCCGACTTCACCGACGTCATGCCGCTGCCCTGCATCTGGATACCCGGCGGGGTGGAGAGCCACTTCCCGCCCCACCCCTACGGACTGCCCGGCGCCCGCCCGGTCCTCACCGGCGACACCGTCCGCCACGTCGGCGACCCGATCGCCGTGGCCGTCGCCGAGACCCCGCGCCAGGCCGCCGCCGCCCTCGCCGCGATCAGCGTGGAGTACGAGCCGCTGCCCGTGGTCACCCGGGCCGACGAGGCCCTCGCCGAGGGCGCGCCGCAGCTGCACGAGGCCGTCCCCGGGAACCTCAACGCGTACTGGACCTGCGGCGACCAGGAACGCACCGACTCGGCCATCGCCCGCGCCGAGGTCACCGTGGAGCTGGACCTCGTCAACCAGCGCACCATCAACAGCCCCATCGAACCGCGCGGGGCCGTCGGCGACTACAACGCCGCCACCGGCGAGTACACCCTCTACGCCTCCACCCAGGGCCCGCACAATCACCGGTTCCTGCTCTCCGCGCTGGTCCTCGGCATCCCCTTCAACAAGCTCAGGGTGATCGCCCCGACCGTCGGCGGCAGCTTCGGCACCAAGGGCTACCTCTACCCCGACATGGCGCTGGTCCTGCTGCTCTCCAAGGCGCTCGGCCGGCCCGTCAAATGGGTCGACACCCGCACCGGGCTGATGAACTCCACCGTCCAGGGCCGCGACCACCGCCAGCACGTCACCCTCGCCGGCACCCGCGACGGCCGGATCACCGCCGTGCGCTGCACCAGCTACGCCAACCTCGGCGCCTACCCCTCCACCATCGGCCCCGGCGTCGCCACCGCCCTGATGGGCCGCTCCATCACCGGCATGTACGAGATCCCCGCCGCCTTCTGCGAGGTGTACGCGGCCTTCACCAACACGGTCTCCCTCGGCGCCCAGCGCGGCAGCGGACGCGCCGAGGCCGCCTTCCTGATGGAACGCCTCGTCGACCGGTACGCCGCCGAGATCGGCATGGACCCGGCGGAGGTCCGCCGCAGGAACCTGGTGCCGAAGGAGAAGTTCCCGTACGACAACGGCCTCGGCTGGACCTACGACTCCGGGAACTACGCGCCCAACTTCGAACGGGCCCTGGAACTGGCCGGCTACGCCGACATGCCCGCCCGCAAGGCCGCCGCCCGCGCCCGCGGCAAGCGCCTGGGCGTCGGCATCGCCACCTACGTGGCCATCTGTGGTGTCGGCCCCTCCACCCGGATGTCCAAGGAGGGCATGCTCGGCGGCACCTGGGAGAGCGCCAACATCCGCGTCCACCCCACCGGCGAGGTCACCGTCACCGTCGGCTCCGCCTCCACCGGCCAGAGCCACGGCACCGTCTTCGCGATGGTCGCCGCCGACGAACTCGGCATCGACCCGGCGCAGGTCCAGGTGTACGAGGGGGACACGCTCAAGGCCCCGTACGGGCAGGGCACCTACGGCTCCCGCTCGTACAGCATGGCCGCCCCCGCCGTCGCCCTCACCGCCCGCAAGATCAAGGCCAAACTGATCCGGGCCGGGGCCGTCTTCCTGAACGTCCCCGAGGACAAGGTCGTCTACGAGAACGGCGGCGTCCACGAGGCCGGCAACCCGGAGAACGCCAAGACCTTCTCCGAGCTGGCCATGGCGATGTGGTACGGCTGGGGACTGCCCCCCGAGATCGAGCCGGCCCTGGACGAGACCACCCACTTCGACCCGCCGGACTTCAACTACCCCTTCGGCACGCACGTCGCGGTCGTCGAGATCGACGAACTCACCGGCGAGACCGAGGTGGTCGACTACACCGCCGTGGACGACGCCGGGAACATCGGCAACCCGAAGATCGTCAACGGCCAGATCGAGGGAAGCATCGTGCACGGCCTGGGACAGGCCCTGATGGAAGCCGCCGAGTACGACGAGAACGGCATCCTGCTCAGTTCCGACCTGACCCACTACGCCCTGCCCCGCGCGGCCGACGTGCCCCTGTTCACCCTCGACCGGACCGTCACCCCCTCCCCGCACAACCCGCTCGGCGCCAAGGGCGCCGGCGAGATCGCCACCGTGCCGCCCGCCGCCGCCGTCGTGAACGCGGTCGTCGACGCCCTCGCCGACCTGGGCGTCCAGCACATCGACATGCCGCTGACCCCCGAGAAGGTCTGGCGCGTACTGGAAGGAGGGGCCCGGTGATCCTCACCGACTTCGACTACGCGAGGGCCGCCTCCCTCGAAGAGGCCCTCACCCTGCTCGCCGGCACCGACGGAGCCAGGGTGCTGGCCGGCGGCCAGAGCCTGTTGCCCGGGCTGCGCACCGGAGCCGAAAAGGCCCGCCTGCTGATCGACGTACGCCACCTCGCGCAGCTGCGCGGGGTCGGACAGGACGGCGGCGAGCTGCGGATCGGGGCCCTGACCACCCTCGCCGAGCTCGCCGCCGACCCGCTGGTGCGCGCCGGGGCCCCGGAGCTGGCCGCCGCGGCCCGCGCCAACGGCGACCCCCAGGTCCGCAACCTCGGCACCGTCGGCGGGAACCTCGCCGCGACCGAACGACCCACCGACCTGCCCGTCGCCGCCATCGCCGCCGGCGCACGGGCCGAACTGGCCGGACCCGGCGGGACCCGCACGGCCCCGGCCGAGGAGCTGGCCGCCTCCGGGGTGCCCGCCGGTGAGGTGCTCACCGCCCTGCTGGTGCCCGCCGCCGGAGCGGCGGCCGCGTTCGAGAAGACCGCCGACCGGGCCACCCGCTACCCGGTGTGCGCCGCCGCCGTACGGATCACCCCCGACGGGCCGCGGATCGCGGTCACCGGAGCCACCCCCCGCGCCCTGCGCCTGCGCGGGGTCGAGGACCGGCTGCGCGGGGGCCCGTACACGACCACGGCGGTGCTGGCGGCGTTCCGCGCCGAGCCCAGGGAGCTGTTCGTCCCCGGGCGCGGCACCTCGGCCGAATACCTCGGCCATCTCGCGGGAGTGCTCACCGCCCGCGCGCTGGCCAGGGCGGCGGCCCACAGCAGCGCCTGAGACGGCCCGCCGGGGCAGGGCGGGGGAGTGGAGTTGACGAGCGTGCACGAACCGACCGACACGACGACCACGGGAGACATGCCGCAAGCGGCCGGCCGCCCGGCGGCCGGGCCGAGACCGTCCGGCTTCTGGGTGGTGGGCGCGGTCCTGGTGCTGCTGATGCTCTCCTCCTCCGTGCCCTCCGCCCTCTACGTGCTGTACCAGCAGCGCTGGGGGCTGTCCGCCGGCGTCGTCACGGTGGTCTTCGCCGTGTACGCCGTCACCGTCCTCGCCGGCCTGCTGCTGTTCGGGTCGCTCTCCGACACCCTGGGGCGCCGGCCCGTCCTCGGCGCCGGCCTGGTCCTCGCGATCGTCTCCATGGGGCTGTTCGCCGGGGCCGGAGGGCTCGGCCTGCTGCTCGCCGCCCGCGCCGTACAGGGGCTGGCGGTGGGCCTGGCCACCGGGGCGATGGGGGCGGCCCTGCTGGAACTCAGCCCGCGCTCACGGCCCGCCCTCGGGGCCCAGGTCAACAGCGCGGGGCCGACCGTCGGCATCGGCCTCGGCGGGCTCGGGGCCGGACTGCTCGTCCAGTACGCCCCCGCCCCGACCGTGCTGAGCTACCTGCTGCTGGTCGTCGCCTTCGCGGTCACGCTGGTCGGGGTGGTCCGGATGGGCGAGAGCGCACCCGGGGCGGGGGGACGGTTCAGGGTGGTCCCGCACCGGATCCGGGTACCGGCCGCCGTGCGGCGCCGGTTCGCCGTGCTGGTGCTGACGGTGGTGGCCGTCTGGACCGTCGGCGGCTTCTACCTCTCGCTCGGGCCGCACCTGGCCCTGTCCCTGCTCCACACCACCAACTACCTGGCCGGCGGGGCCACCGTGGCCCTGCTCGCCGGCTCCGCCACCTGCGCCCAGCTGCTGCTGGGCCGCACCGAACCGCTGCGCACCGCCGTCCTGGGGCTGCTCGGGCTGCTCGCCGGGCTGGCCCTGGTCCTGCTGGCCCTGGGCCTCGGCTCGGCGCCCGTGTTCCTCGTCGCCACCGCCGTCCTCGGCAGCGGCTGGGGAGCGGCCTTCCTCGGCTCCTTCCGCGCGATCAGCACCCTCGCCGAGCCCGAACACCGCGGCGAACTGACCGCCGCCGTCTATGTCTTCGCGTATCTCGCCATGAGCGTCCCGGCGGTCCTCGCCGGACTCCTGACCAACATCCACGGCCTGCAGCGCACCTCCGTCGGCTTCATGGCCGCCGTCGCCGCGGTGTGCGCGCTGGCCCTGTTCACGACCCTGCGGCTGGCCGCGCGCACCAGGGCCGAGGGGAGCACCCTGTGACCAACGTGAGCACCAAAGAGCTGCGGACCATCCTGCAGGGGCTGGAGATCTTCGCCGCGATCACCGAGGAGCAGCTGGACTGGCTCGTCTCGGTCTCCCACGTGCGCGTCCTGGCCGACGGGGAGGTCCTCTTCCACGACGGGGACGAGGCCACCTGCTTCCACGTGCTGGTCTCCGGCGGGCTGGTCGTCACCAAGGTCGTCGACGGCCGGGAGGAGGTCCTGACCCGGCACTCCACCGAGGAGGAGACCGCCGCCGCGGACGAGCACGACGGCAAGCCCACCGCCGCCCACCGCTTCACCGGGGAGCTGCCCCTGCTGACGGACGGCTCCTACGTGGCCACCGCCTCCGCGAGCGGGCCGGAGACCACCGTCGTGGCCTACCCGAAGCCGGTGTTCTTCGAGATGCTGACCCGCTGCAACGGGGTGGCCGCCGTGCTGATCCCCGTACTGGCCTGGCGGATCAAGTCCTCCGAGGTCCAGGCCCGCAAGCGGGCCACCGTCGAGGCCCTCGGCACCCTGGCAGCGGGCCTGGCGCACGAGCTCAACAACCCGGCGGCCGCCGTGGCCCGCGCCGCTCAGGAGCTGGTGCCCGCCCTGGAGCGGCTGACCGCCACCGCGTACGGCTGGGGCGCGGCCGCCACGGCCGCCGAACGCGACGTACTGGAACACCTGGCCGGGGAGCTGGACCGGCTCCCACCCCCCGAGACCACCGACCCCCTCGCCCAGGCCGACGCCGAGGAGGAAATCACCGACTGGGCCGAGGAGGCCGGCGCGGGCCGGCCCGAGCTGCTCGGCGCCGGGGCCTCCGACCTCGGGCTGGAGCTGAGCTGGCTGCTGGAGCGGCTGGAGGGCATCGGCGAGGCCGCCCTGCCCGACGCCCTGGACCACCTGGCGGCGCTGCTGGAGGCCCGGTCTCTGGCCGCCGAGCTGCGCGCGGCCGGCCCCCGCATCTCCCAGCTGGTCGCGGCCACGCGGGACTACGCCAACCTCGACCGGGCGCCCGAGCAGCGCTTCGCGGTCACCGACGGCCTGGAGAACACCCTGGTCGTGCTCCGCTCCAAGCTCACCGGGATCACCATCGTCCGCGCCTACGACCCGGACCTGCCGGAGCTGACCGGCTACCCGGGGGAGCTCAACCAGGTGTGGACCAACCTGGTCGACAACGCGGCCGAGGCCATGGAGGGCGCGGGCACGCTGACCCTGCGCTGCTACGCCGAGGGCGTCTGCATGGTCGTGGAGATCACCGACACCGGCCGGGGCATCCCCGAGGACGTCCTGCCGCGCATCTTCGAGCCCTTCTACACGACCAAGGACGTGGGCAAGGGCACCGGTCTGGGGCTGCACCTCAGCTACCGGATCGTCACCCAGCGCCACCACGGGTCGATCACGGCCCGCTCCCGCCCGGGCGAGACCCGGATGCTCGTACGCCTGCCCCTGGCGGGCTGAGCCGCCCCGCCCGGTCCGCCCCCCGCGAACCGTCATCCCGCACGCCGTCACCCACTCCCACCGAAAGGAAGTCGAACATGGCCAAGTACGACATCTCCGCGCTGCACCCGGTCTTCGTCCGCCAGATGGACGCCCTGGCCGCGCTGGACATCGAGGCGGTGATGAAGAACTACACCGAGGACGCCGTCCTGGTCCGCTTCGAGGGGGCCTCGGTGGGGATCGAGGCCGTGCGCGAGACGTTCACCGGCTATCTCACCCTGAAGCCCACGCTCGTCGAACTCCAGGAGTACATCGAGACCGACGACACCATCTTCTACCGGGCGATCATGAACCTGAACGGCGCCCCGGAGCACGCGTTCGGGACACTCGTCGTCCGCGATGGCCGGATCTGGCGCCAGACGGCCGGCTTCGGCAGCTGACCGCCCTTTCGTGGGTAGCGTGGGCGGGGAGGGCCCAGGAGGCCCTCCCCGCCCACGCGACGGAAATGTAAAGGGGAGGTCATGGAGACGGAAACCAACCGGGTGGAGGCGTTCAGCGATGGCGTATTCGCCATCGTGATCACCATTCTGGTGCTGGAGTTAAAGGTTCCGGAAGAGCAGGGGTCTGCCCTCTGGCACGGCCTCTTGGAGCAATGGCCGCACTATGCCGCGTATCTGGTGAGTTTCCTCATCATCGGCGTGATGTGGGTGAACCACCACACGATCTTCAGTCACCTCAAGCGGGTCGACCGGCCCCTGTTGTTCCTGAATCTGATGGTGCTGATGGTGGTTTCGGTGATTCCGTATACGACCAACATCCTCGCCGAGCACCTCATGGACGGGGATTCGGCCAATGTCGCCGCGATCCTCTACAGTTCGTGGACCGTCGTGTACGCTCTCGCGTTCCTGGGATTCTGGTGGTACGTGACCAAGGTCGGCCACCTCTTCCACGAAACAGTGGACAAGGACGGGGCCCGGGCCACCCGTGTCCGATTCGGACTGGGCGCGGTCGCCTACCCCTTGACCGTGATTCTGTCCTTCTTCTCCGCACCTCTCACTCTCGTCGCACACTTCCTGATCGCCCTCTACTACGCCGCGAACCAGATCCCCATCCCGCTCGTGGTAGAAGAAGAGCGGCTCGAAACTGGCAGCGACCTCAGGAAGTAGCCGCACCGCCCTACGGCCGTTCCGGGCCGTCAAGTAGGGTCAAGGTCCGATCTGGTCGCGGGGGAGGCTCCAGATGGTTCGCGCAGTGCTGCCCGAAGATTCCGAAACGGAAATCTCGGAATTGATCGACGTATTGATCTCGCTCTTCTTCGAATCTTTACCGCGGCGGGACCAGCGAAACTGGGCCCGCGTTTATCTCGACGGTCTGGTCCGGACCAGCGGGAAGAAGACGATCCGCAACATCGCCGGAACGGGGGCCAGTTCCGTGGAACAGAGCCTCCAGCAGTTCATCAGCAAGTCACCGTGGGACTGGACCCCGGTACGGCGGTCCCTCGCCCAGCACCTCGAACGCACCGCGCAACGACCACTGGCCTGGGTCGTGCAGCCCATGGTCATCGAGAAGGCCGGCGACCGCTCCGTGGGAGTCGGCAGGCAGTTCGTACCCCAGCTCGGCCGCACCGCCAACTGTCAGCAGGCCGGCGGGATCTGGCTCGCCTCCAGCGAGGCCAGCTTCCCCGTCGAATGGACCCTCACCCTGCCCGGCCCCTGGACCAGCGAACTGCTGCGCCGCCGCCGGGCCGGCATCCCCGACACCGCACGTTCCCAGACACCCGCCCTGGACGCCGTACACGCCGTCCAGCGCATGGCCGCGACCTGGCAACTCCAGCGCCGCCCGGTCGTCATGGAGGTCTCCAACAGCGATCTCCCTCCCGTCCTCGAGGCGTTCACCCTCCAGGACATCCCCTTCGTCCTGAAGGTCGACGGCTCCCTGCCCGTCTCCTTCGGCGGAGCGGGCCGCCACAAGCCCGGCCCGTACACCGCGCCCGCCCGCGAACTGATCGACTCGCTGCGCTCCCAGCGCCGCGTCGTCGAATGGACCCGGCACGGCCGGGCCGAGGGATCGGTCACCCTGCTGACCTCGGCCCACATCCTCGCCACCCCCGCCGAGGACCGGCCCGCGCCCGCCCAGCCCGCCCCGCTGCTCCTGATGGGAGCCTGGACCGAGGCCTCCCTGCTCCCCTCCGAGTTCTGGATCACCAACATCGGGGACCGGCCGCTCGCGCAGCTCTTCCTGCTCGCCAAACTCACCGACCGGGTCGCCCTGGACTTCACCGAGACCTGCGAACCCGTAGGCATCCGCGACTTCGAGGGCCGCTCCTTCCGCGGCTGGCACCACCACGCCACCCTCGCCAGCGTCGCCCACGCGGCCCGGCTCCTCGGCACCGGCGGGCGGAACCCCGACCTGGTGTCCCTCGCCTCCCCCGCCCGCTACCCGGGCGGACGCGCCGCGGGACGGCCCCCCGCCGTCCTGCCGCCACGGCCCCTGATCCCCGGCCAGTCCGCGCGACGCGCGTACATCCGCTGATGTTCGACATCGCCGGACCGCTGCGGAGCTGGTGCGCCGAGCGCCGTGAGTTCGCCCTGGCCACCGTGGTCGCCGTCAGCGGCAGCGCCCCCCGGGGCCCCGGGGCCAGCCTGGCCGTGGACGCCGGCGGCACCGCGCTCGGCTCCCTCTCCGGGGGCTGCGTGGAGTCCGCCGTCCACGAGCTCTGCCTGGACGCCATCGCCTCGGGCCGCGGCGGGGTCCACCGCTTCGGCTACAGCGACGACGACGCCTTCGCGGTGGGCCTGACCTGCGGCGGGGTCCTGGACGTGCTGGTCACCCCGGTGCGCGGCCAGGACCCCGTACGGCCCGTCCTCGGCTCGGTGCTCGACGCCGCCGCCGGCGGGGGCCGGGCCGCGCTGGCCCGGGTGGTCTCCGGACCGCCCGGCCAGCTCGGCCGGGCCCTGGCCGTCCACGCCGACGGCTCCTGGGAGGGCGGCCTGAGCGGCGGAGCCGCCCTGGACCGGGCCG
>NZ_JZWV01000099.1 GCF_000966975.1 Streptomyces katrae
GCCCTGGACCGGGCCGCCGCCGAACGGGTCCGGGCCCTGCTCCTCGCCGGACGGACCGGCACCGCCGAGCTGGGCACCGCCGGCGGGCTGTGCGGCGAGCCGCTCACCCTGCTGGTGGAATCCGCCGCCGAACCGCCCCGGCTGATCGTCTACGGGGCCATCGACTTCGCCTCCGCCCTGGCCCGGATGGGCGCCTTCCTCGGCCACCGGGTCACCGTCTGCGACGCCCGGCCCGTCTTCGCCACCCCCGAGCGCTTCCCCGGCGCGGACGAGGTGGTCGTGGACTGGCCCCACCGGCACCTGGCCGCCGAACGCGACGCCGGGCGCCTGGACACCCGTACAGCGGTGTGCGTCCTGACCCACGACGCCAAGTTCGACGTCCCCGTCCTCGCCCTGGCCCTGCGCCTCCCCCTGGCCTACGTCGGAGCCATGGGATCGCGCCGGACCCACGCCGAGCGCACCGGACGGCTGCGGGCCGAGGGGGTGACCGAGGCCGAGCTGGCCCGCCTCAGATCGCCCATCGGCCTCGACCTGGGCGGCCGCACCCCCGAGGAGACGGCCGTCGCCATCGCCGCCGAACTCACCGCCGTCCGCCACGGGGCCACCGCGAGCCCGCTGACCGGGGGCCTGGACCCCCTGCACCGCCCTTTCGGGACCCGTGTCTCGTAGGAAAGGACCACACGGCCCGGAATGTCCTGGACGATCGGCCCGGGCGGCATGAACGCCCGGCCGTGGGAGAATGAAGTACGTGCGTTTCCTCGGCTGGAATCTGTCGAGGTACCTCCGATCGACTGGGATGTTCAGCACGTGCGTTTCCTCAATGACCTGAAGCCGCCGTACGACCTGACGTACGACGATGTGTTCATGGTGCCGAGCCGCTCCGCGGTCGGCTCCCGCCAGGGCGTGGACCTCGCCTCGCCCGACGGCACCGGCACCACCATTCCGCTCGTGGTGGCCAACATGACCGCCATCGCGGGCCGGCGCATGGCCGAGACCGTCGCCCGCCGCGGTGGAATCGTGGTCATCCCGCAGGACATCCCGATCGAGGTCGTCACCGACGTCATCTCCTGGGTCAAGACCCGCCACCTCGTGCTCGACACCCCGATCACGCTGGCGCCCACCCAGACCGTCGCCGACGCGCTCTCGCTGCTGCCCAAGCGCGCCCACGGCGCCGGCGTCGTCGTGGACGCCGACCACCGCCCCGTCGGCGTGGTCACCGACCACGACCTGACCGGTGTGGACCGCTTCACCCAGCTCTCCGAGGTCATGTCGAAGGAGCTCCTGCTCATCGACGCCGACATCGACCCCCGCGAGGCCTTCAACCAGCTCGACGCCGGCCACCGCAAGCTGGCCCCGGCCGTCGACAAGGACGGCCGGCTGGTCGGCATCCTGACCCGCAAGGGCGCCCTGCGCGCGACCCTGTACACCCCCGCCACCGACGCCAACGGCAAGCTGCGCATCGCCGCCGCCGTCGGCATCAACGGCGACTTCGTGGGCAAGGCCAAGCAGCTCCTCGACGCCGGCGTGGACACCCTGGTCATCGACACGGCCCACGGCCACCAGGAGTCGATGATCAACGCGATCAAGGCCGTCCGCGCCCTGGACCCGCAGGTCCCGATCGTGGCGGGCAACATCGTCGCCGCCGAGGGCGTCAAGGACCTCATCGACGCCGGCGCCGACATCATCAAGGTCGGCGTGGGCCCCGGCGCCATGTGCACCACCCGCATGATGACCGGCGTGGGCCGCCCGCAGTTCTCCGCGGTGCTCGAGTGCGCCGCCGAGGCGAAGAAGTACGGCAAGCACGTCTGGGCCGACGGCGGCGTCCGCCACCCGCGCGACGTGGCCATGGCCCTCGCGGCCGGCGCCTCCAACGTCATGATCGGCTCCTGGTTCGCCGGCACGTACGAGTCCCCGGGCGACCTCCAGCAGTCCGCCGAGGGCCGCCTGTACAAGGAGTCCTTCGGCATGGCCTCCGCCCGCGCCGTGCGCAACCGCACCTCGGAGGAGTCCGCCTACGACCGCGCCCGCAAGGCGCTGTTCGAGGAGGGCATCTCCACCTCCCGCATGTTCCTCGACCCGGCCCGTCCGGGCGTCGAGGACCTGATCGACTCGATCATCGCCGGTGTCCGCTCCTCCTGCACCTACGCGGGCGCGGCCTCCCTGGCCGAGTTCGAGGAGAAGGCCGTCGTCGGCATCCAGTCCGCCGCCGGCTACGCCGAGGGCAAGCCGCTGCACGCCAGCTGGAGCTAACCCTCCCGGGCTTCGTGCGACGCCCCGCCCCCCGCCGGACCGGCCGGGGGGCGGGGCGCCGTCGTGTGCACGCCCGCCCGGTACTTGGGGATCCGGACCGTGACCTTCATGCCGGCGCCGACGCCCGTCTCCACGACCAGGCCGTAGTCGTCCCCGTACACCTGCCGCATCCGCTCGTCCACGTTCGGCAGCCCGATCCCCGACGAGGAGCCCGCCCGCTCCCCGGCCAGGATCCGGCGCAGCCGCGCCGGATCCATGCCCACCCCGTTGTCCTCGATCGTCAGCACCGCCTCCGCACCCGCGTCCCGGGCCGCGATGGTGATCCGGCACTCCCCGGCGGAGTCCTCCACCCCGTGCTTGACGGCGTTCTCCACCAGCGGCTGCAGGCACAGGAACGGCAGCGCCACCGGCAGCACCTCCGGAGCCACCTGCAGGGTCACCTTCAGCCGGTCCCCGAACCGGGCCCCGGCCAGCGCCAGGTAGCGTTCGATCGAGCGCAGCTCCTCCGCCAGGGTGGTGAACTCCCCGTGCCGGCGGAAGGAGTAGCGGGTGAAGTCCGCGAACTCCAGCAGCAGCTCCCGAGCCCGCTCCGGATCGGTCCGTACGAACGAGGCGATCGCCGCGAGGGAGTTGAAGATGAAGTGCGGGGAGATCTGCGCCCGCAGCGCCTTGATCTCCGCCTCCATCAGCCGGGTCCGCGCCCGGTCCAGCTCCGACAGCTCCAGCTGTACGGACACCCAGCGGGCCACCTCCGTCGCCGCCCGCACCAGCACCGCCGACTCCCGCGACCCGTACGCGACGAGCGCCCCCAGCACCCCGTCCTCACCGGTCAGCGGGGCGAACACCGCCCACTTCAGCGGGCAGTCCGGCCGCTGGCACTCCGTGCGCAGGCTCTGGCTGCGCCCCGACTCCAGCATCACCGCCACCCGGGCCATCGCCCGCCGCTGATGGTGGTCCGCCCCCGGTCCGTCCCAGGCCAGCACCGCCTCCCGGTCGGTGAGGCACAGCGCCTCCGTGCCCAGCAGCGAACGCAGCCGCCGGGCCGCCTTGCGGGCCGCGTCCTCCGTCAGCCCGGCGCGCAGCGGGGGAGCGGCCAGCGAGGCGGTGTAGAGGGTGTGGAACGTCGCCCGCTCCACCGGCGTCCCCAGGCCCGGCCCCGCCGCCCGCTCCCCGCGCCCGGCCTGCCAT
>NZ_JZWV01000100.1 GCF_000966975.1 Streptomyces katrae
CCCGCCCAGCCCAGCCCCACCAGCAGCACCGCCCCGGCAGCCGCGAGCAGCGCCTGCGCCGCCCCGCTCACCGGCCACCCCCGCCGGGCGCCCGGGCCCCGGCCAGGTCCTCCGGCAGGTGGAGCCGGGCCAGCGCCGCCGCCGCCCCGGCCGGGACCCGGGACCTGGTGGCCAGCGACACCGACACCATCGTCAGGAACCCCAGCGGCACGGACCACACCGCCGGCCAGGCCAGCAGCGCGTGCGCCCACCCCTGCGGAACCAGCCCGCTGCGGGTGGCCACCACCGCGCCCAGCGCCGCCCCGCCGCCGGTGAGCAGGCCGGCCACCGCACCCGGCGGGGTCAGCCCGCGCCACCAGATGCCGAGCACCAGCAGCGGGCAGAAGGAGGACGCCGACACCGCGAAGGCCAGGCCGACCGCGTCCGCGACCGGCACCTGGGTGGTGACGAACCCGACCGCCAGCGGCACCGCCATCGCCACCACGACCGCGCACCGGAAGCTGCCCACCCCCCGCCGGGGGAGCAGGTCCTGGTGGAGCACCCCGGCCACCGCCATCGTCAGCCCCGACGCCGTCGACAGGAACGCCGCGAAGGCGCCCCCGGCCAGCAGCGCCCCCAGCAGGTCCCCGAGCAGCCCGCCCAGCATCCGCTCCGGCAGCACCAGCACCGCCGCGTCCGCGTCCCCGGTCAGCGCCAGCTCGGGCGCGTAGATCCGGCCCAGGACCCCGTACACCTGCGGCAGCAGGTAGAAGACCCCGAGCAGGCCCAGCACGACCAGGGTGGTGCGGCGGGCGGCCCGCCCGTCGGGGCTGGTGTAGAAG